>DATGEF010000647.1:0-7747 GCA_035310405.1 Chloroflexia bacterium
CTTCGCTGGTCGTGACCAGCCGCGTGCCGTCCGGGCTCCAGGCAATGTCGTAGATGCCGCCGGAGCCGAGGATATTGGCATCATGGGCCTTGATGGCGAGCAGGACCCGCCCGCTGGGCCCAGGGGGCGCCCAGTCCCAGACGTGGAGGATGCCGTCCCGTCCGCCCGCGGCGATCTTCGTGCCATCGGGGCTGTAGGCGGCCCGGCCCCACTCGTCGGTCCCGCTCTGCAGCGTCAGGCGCGCCTGCCCGGTCGTGGCGTCCCACACCCGCGCCGTGCCGTCCTGGCTGCTGCTCAGGATGCTCTTGCCGTCCGCGCTGTAGTAGACGCGCTGGACGGCAGCGCGGTGCCCGATCAGGCTGGGCAGTTCCTCGCTCTCGGTCAGCAGCCAGATGCGGGCGCTGCCGTCGTCGCTCGCCGTGACCAGGCTCGTGCCGTCAGGGCTCCAGGCGACGCTGTTCACCGGCGCACCGTGCCCCGGGAAGACGACCAGTTGGCGGCTGGGACCCAGGGCCCAGAGCCGGGCGGTGCCGTCGTTGCCGGCGGTGGCGATGAGCCGGCCATCGGGACTAAAGGCGGCCTGGCGCGGCCCATGCGCGGTGCTGATTAACCAGAGGCTGTCCATAAGATCGCCGCCGTCCGGCGCCCAAAAGCGGGCGTCGCCGTTCTCCTCGGTGGTAAGTATGGTCTGCCCATCTGTGCTCCAAGCTACGCTCAGCAGCGCATCCGCGGTGCGGATGCGCCCGCGCTCCTGGCCGCTCGCCGCGTCCCAGATATGGGCCAGGCCGTCGCGGCCGGCCGTGATCAGGCTCTTGCCGTCGGGGCTCCAGGCGACAGCGCGTAGTTCCACCGGCGGGCCGGGCAGCGTGCGCAGGAGCTGGCCACTGGGGAAGGCCCAGAGGCGCGCCGTGCCGTCGTCGGCCACGGTGGCGATGCGCGTGCCGTCGGGGTTCCAGGCGGCATCACGCACAGGGGCACCGCCGGCCGCCAGGCGGAGGCGCTCCTGGCCGGTGCGTGCGTCCCAGACCCGCGCGGTATCGTCGTCGCTCGCCGTCAAGATCGTCTGCGTATCGGGGCTGAAGCTGGCGCGCCACAGCCCCCGGCGGTGGCCCGTGATCTTCAACACCACCTTGCCGGTTTGCACATCCCAGATGCGCGCCGCGCCGTCTTCTCCCGCGGTCACGATCTGCGTGCCGTCGGGACTCCAGGCCGCGTCACGCACGGGACCTTGCAAAAACTCGCGGAGGACGAGATGAGCGGGCGGGGCGGCAAGCGCGGCGTGCAGGGCATCCACCGCGGCCGGCACGGGCGGCAAACCGGCGGCCTGAGTAGCGGCGATGGCTTCACGGGCGAGCAGCAGGGCCAGTTGTGGATCGGTCGCGAGCTGCCCTTGCGCCTCGGCGGCCAGCGCCTGGGCCCGCGCGGCCGGGACCTCCTGCGCCACCACAGTGCCAGCGGTGGTGAGCGTACTCACCTGCCGCACGAGCGCGGTCACCGTCGCCGCATCGCCCGCCGGAGCACCTGTGGGTCGTTGCCCCGGCGGCGAGCCTGGCTGTCCGCCCGCCAGGGAGGGGACCGCAACGGCGCCCTGGCTCAGGAGGGCGGCGCGCTGGCCGGTAGGCGTCGGCGTCTCAGGCTGCCGTCCACCATCACCTACGGCGCGGGCGGCGAGGACGAAGATCAGCCCGCCGGCCAGCAAGAGAATCAGACCCAGCAGTAGCACCCTGACCGGCGCTCTGGCCGGTGGGCGGCCCCGGCGCTCCGGGCCGGAGGCGCCCCGTGGACGATAGGGATCGTGGTGCAGAGCGGCCATGGCAACTCTCCTTCCTCTCCTGCCGGCCGATCGATCGTAACACACTTTGCTGCGGCAACCAAGAGGTCAACGGCGCGCCCACCGGGTGAAAAACCGGGCGAAAAAGCGGGTTGGCAGCCACGGAGCAGAGCCGTGGGCCGGGCTGGGACCCTACGGCCCGTTGACCCACTGGCGGGTGGCGATACAATCCTTACTCCCCGTGTGTACTCCATCATGTACGCCAGTATGGTATAATGGGAGGCTGCAAACGGACTACTCTGACGATGGAGGGACAGACTTGCCACAACCAGGGCGGCGTGACGCGCACGAAGGCCAGTATACCGGCGCCCGGAATCTGGGCGGCCCGCCGGTGCCCCGTGGGCTGGCCGGCTGGCTGCCGGCCGGGCTGGGCCTGCGGCCCTGGGCCGCCCTGCTGATCGTCAGCCTGGCGGCCATCGGGCTCGCCCTCGCCATGCTGCTGACCAACCTCTATCGCCTGTTCATTCTCCGCGAGACGGGCACCCCCTTCCTCTACTGGATGACATTACAGTTTATCGCCCACCCCTGGCGGGAAAGCCTCGTCGCCGTCCTCGGGCTCGCCGGGCTGCTCCTCGGCTACCGGGGCCTGGCCCACGCCGTGCGCGCCGCGCAGGAGAGCGGCCGGCCGCTGGCCCCCCCGGCCGTCCTGGCCCCGCTGCGCTATTCTCGGCCCCTGGATGGCCCGCGCGTGGTCTCGATCGGCGGCGGCACCGGCCAGCCGACTGTGCTGCGCGGGTTGAAGGCCCACACCGACCATATCGCGGCGGTGGTCACCGTTGCCGACGACGGGGGCTCCTCGGGCCGGCTGCGCCGCGACCTCGGGATTCTGCCGCCGGGGGACTTCCGCAACTGCCTGGTCGCCCTCTCCGATGTGGAGCCGCTGCTGGAAGAGTTGTTCCAGTACCGCTTTGGCGCCGATTCCGGCTCCCTGGACGGCCATGCCTTCGGCAATCTCTTCCTCGTGGCGATGACCGGCGTCACCGGCGGCTTCGAGATGGCGGTGCGGGAATGCTCCCGGGTGCTGGCCGTCCGCGGCGAAGTCCTGCCCTCCACCCTGGCCGATGTGACGCTGCACGCCGAGCTGATCGACGGGACGATCGTCTCCGGCGAGTCGCGCTTGCCCAAAGGGAAAGCCGCCGTCCGGCGCGCGTTCCTGACCCCCGCCCAGCCGCATGGCTACCCGGATGCGGTGGCGGCGATCCTGGAAGCGGACCTGATTGTGCTGGGGCCCGGGTCGCTGTATACCAGCGTGATCCCCAACCTGCTGGTGCCCGACATCGTGCGCGCGGTGCGCTCCTCGCCGGCCGTCAAGGTCTACGTCTGCAACGTCGCGACGCAGCCGGGCGAGACCGACCAATTCGGGGTGCTGGAGCATGTGCAGGCGCTGTGGGAGCATGTGGGCCCCGGCGTGTTCGATTATGTGCTCGTCAACGCCGACCTCTCGGCGGCCGGCCAGATCAAGCCCGAGTGGCAGGTCGAGGCCGTGACCCTGCCGCCCGATATCACCTATCCCGGCGTGGAGTTCGTCCGGGCCGCCGTCGTAAGCCCCACCAACCCCTTGCGCCACGACCCTGCCCGCCTGGCTGATGCCCTGCTGACCCTCTATGAAGAGAAAGGCAACCCCGCCGGCGAGCTCGCGGCCAGCACGAACGGCCGGGGGCCGTAAGGAGGCGCCGATGGCGACACGTGTGGGCATTAACGGCTTTGGGCGCATCGGCCGCCAGGTGTTCAAGGCCGTGCGCGATTATTATCCCGATGCGATCGAGATAGTCGCGGTCAACGACCTGACCGATACGGAAACGCTCGCCTATTTGCTGAAATATGATACCAATTATGGGGAATTCGACGGCGAGATCGAGGCGGCGGGCGCCGCGATCATCGTCGACGACCAGCGGATCAGGGTCTCGGCGGAAAAGGACCCCCGCCAGCTGCCGTGGCGCGACCTGGGGGTCGACGTCGTCGTCGAATCCACCGGCCGCTTTACCGACGGCGCGCACGCCGCCGCCCATCTCCAGGCCGGGGCCAAGAAAGTCATCATCAGCGCCCCGGCGCAGGGCGAGGATCTCACGATTGTGATCGGGGTGAACGAGGGGCAATACGACCCGGCCCGACACCATATCCTGTCCAACGCCTCCTGCACCACCAACTGCCTGGCCCCGGTGGCCCAAGTCATTCTCGATCATTTCGGCATTGTCCGCGGCATGATGACGACGATCCACTCCTACACCAACGACCAGGTCATTCTCGACTTCCCGCACAAAGACAAGCGCCGCGCCCGCGCCGCCGCCCAGAATATCATCCCGACGACGACCGGTGCCGCCCAGGCCGTGGCCCTGGTCATCCCCGCGCTGAAAGGCAAGTTCGCCGGCTTCGCCCTGCGCGTGCCGACGCCGACCGTCTCGCTGATCGACTTCGTGGCCGAGACGGAGCGGCCGGTCACCGTGCAGAGTGTCAACCAGGCGCTGATGGACGCGGCCGAGCGCGACCCGCGCGCGATCCTCGACTACACGGACGAGCCGCTCGTCTCGATGGACTTCAAGGGCGATCCGCACTCGGCGATCGTCGACGGCCTGTCGACGATGGTCCTGGGCGAGACGCTGGTCAAAGTGGTGGCCTGGTACGACAACGAGTGGGCCTACGCCTGCCGGGTCGCCGACCTGACGGCCTATATTGCGGAACGGGGGCTCTAGCCGTGGGGTCGGGGGTCAGGGATCAGGGATCGGGACTTCCCGACCCCCGATCCCCTGCCCCCTGCCCCCTGGTTCATGATGAGGAGGAGTAATGGGCAAACGAACGATTGACGATCTGGACCTGCGGGGGAAGCGGGCCCTGGTGCGGGTCGACTTCAATGTGCCGCTCGATAAGCAGACCAATGCGATCGCCGACGACACGCGCATCCGGGCGGCGCTGCCGACGATTCAGGCCGTGCTCGCGCGGGGCGCGGCCGTGATCCTGATGTCGCACCTGGGGCGGCCGAAAGGGGTCACGCCCGGCCTGTCGCTGGCGCCGGTGGCCCGCCACCTGGGCGGCTTGCTGCCCGGCGTGCCGGTCCACTTCGCCGCCGACTGTGTGGGGGAGCCGGCCGAAACGGCCGCCCGCGCGCTGCGCCCGGGCGAGATCTTGCTGCTGGAAAACCTGCGCTTCCACCCGGAAGAGGAAGCCAACGACCCGGCTTTCGCCCGGCAGTTGGCCGCCCTGGGCGACGTCTATATCAACGACGCCTTCGGCAGTGCCCATCGCGCCCACGCCTCGACGGAAGGCGTGGCCCATCTGCTCCCCGCCGCGCTGGGGGCGCTGATGGAGCAAGAAGTCTCCGTGATGAGCGCGGCCCTGGAGTCGCCTCAGCGCCCCTTCGTGGCGGTGTTGGGCGGGGCCAAGGTGAGCGATAAAATGGGGGTCATCACCAATCTGCTGGGCAAGGTCGATAGCTTGCTGATCGGCGGCGGCATGGCCAACACGTTCCTGCGCGCCCAGGGCTATTTCATCGGCGACTCGCTGGTCGAAGCCGACCTGGTGCCGGAGGCGGAACGCCTGATCGCGCAGGCACGCGAGCGGGGGGTGGCCTTGCTCCTCCCGACCGATGTGGTGATCGGCGACGCCTTCTCCGCCGAGGCGCAGCAGCGCACCGTGGCGGTGGCCGCCGTGCCCGCGGGCTGGCGCATTCTCGATATCGGCCCGCACACGGCCGCCCAGTATGGGGACACGCTGCGGGCCGCGCGCACGGTCGTCTGGAACGGGCCCATGGGCGTGTTCGAGTTCGCGCCCTTCGCGGCCGGCACCCGGGCGCTGGCCGAGGCGGCCGCGGCCGCCACCGACCACGGCGCGACCACGATTATCGGCGGCGGCGACTCGGTGGCGGCCGTGGAGCAGGCGGGCCTGGCCGGCCGGATCAGCCATATCTCCACCGGCGGCGGTGCGTCACTCGAGTTCCTGGAGGGGCGGGTGCTGCCCGGCGTGGCGGCGATCCCCGACCGCCAGCCATGAGTAGCCCGCGGCTGCCGATTATCGCCGGCAACTGGAAAATGAACACGACCGCCGACGGGGCGATGGTGCTGGTCGAGGACCTGCTCGACGATCTCGACGCGATCGACGGCGTGGAGATCGTCCTCTGCCCTCCATTTATCAGCCTGGTCCCGGTCTGGGAGATGCTGGCCGAGACGGCGATCGGGCTGGGGGCGCAGAATATGTACTGGGAGCCCCAGGGGGCCTACACCGGCGAGATCTCGCCGCTGATGCTGGCCCCGCTCTGCCGCTACGTGATCCTGGGCCATTCGGAGCGCCGGACCTATTTCGGCGAAACGGATGCGACAGTGGCCCGCAAGGTCCAGGCCGCCCTCGCCCATGGGCTGCGGCCCATTGTCTGCGTCGGCGAGAACCTGCAGGAAAACGAGGCGGGGCAGCGCGCGGCCGTGCTGGACCGCCAGATCCGGGCGGTCTTCACGCACATGGCGCCCGAGCACGCCCGCAGCTGTGTAGTCGCCTACGAGCCGATCTGGGCCATCGGCACCGGCAGGGCGGCGCACGGCGCCGACGCCCAGGACGCTATCGGCGGCATCCGCGCGCTGCTGGCGACCCTGGTCGGCGCCGAGCCGGCCGCGGCGCTGCGGGTGCAGTACGGCGGCAGCGTCACGGGCGCCAACGCCGCGGAGTTTTTCGGCCAGCCGGACATCGACGGCGCCCTGGTGGGCGGCGCCAGCCTCAAAGCCGCCGACTTCGTGCGCATTTGCGCCCTGGCGCAGCAGGCGAGTAGGTGGTAGTCGTCAGTCGTCAGTCGTCAGTCGTCAGTCGTCAGTCGTCAGTCGCCAGTCGTCAGTCGTCAGACGGCTGTATTCCGCACTCCGCATTCCGCACTCCGCACTCAAAAGCGGGATATATGGACTCGCTGGGATACGTATTGCATTTCCGGGCGGGCTGGCGTATAATGGGACCAGGAGGTCTACGTGATTACTCCACAGGGGCTAAAGCCCCGTGGCATCTACGGATTGGCTACCGATGCGTTGTAATCCCAACGCAAGAATATTGCGGGCCGCATTATGATCGCGGTCCAGAGTGCTGTTACAACAGGGACAGGCATACACCCGCTCGGTGAGAGGCATTTTCTGCCGATGCCCACAGTGGGAACAGGTCTGGCTGGTGTACGCCGGATTAACCGCAACAAACACTCGACCGGCCCATGCTGCCTTGTACTGAGTGAATGTGCGAAACTGCGTCCATGCCACGTCACTGATGCTTTTGGCCAAGCAATGATTATGCACCAGGCGGTTTACTTCCAGGTCTTCCACCGCGATGATCTGGAAACGATTGACAATACGACGGCTATGCTGGTGCGCGTGGTTCTCCCGCCGCCACTTGATCCGCTCGTGAACACGCGCCACGGCCTTGCGGTGTTTGCGCCGCCGCACCGACCCCACTTCCAGTTTGGCGTGTTTACGCTGGATTTTCGCCAGTGCCTGTTCTTCCGTGCGGAAAAAGCGCGGATTATCTATCGCTTCGCCGTTGGACAGGGTAGCGAACGTGTGCAGCCCCACGTCCAGGCCCACGTTTTCTTCGCTGGCCGGAAGCACGGTCGGCTCCCATTCACAGACGATGGACACATACCACTTACCCGTGGCGGATCGGCTCACGGTGACGGTTTTGGGGGTACCTTCCACTGGGCGGTGCAACACCACCTTGACGTGTCCGATCTTGCTCAGGTACAAATCGCTGCCTTCAAGTTTGGCCCCGTTGCCGTATTGTGGGTACGTGATACTGTTGTAGCGGCCCTGCCCTCGGAAACGGGGGTAGCCGGGGTTTTCCCCCGCTTTGACCCGCCGGAAAAACGCGGCAAACGCCAGGTCGATCCGCACGGCGATATTCTGCAACACCTGGCTGTGGACGGAACGCAGTACCGGGCGATCTTCCTTGAGCGCCACCAGG
>DATGEF010000648.1:0-11445 GCA_035310405.1 Chloroflexia bacterium
TAGGGCCGATTCTGGCTGTCACAGACCTCGCCGGGCCCGCCGCAGGCGTAGCCGCTGACGATCTGGTGCGCGGCGGCCGTCTCGACGACACTGTAAAAGGGGTGGGTGGGCGGCACATCGGCAAACGTATACCCGCCCGCCGGCGGGGGCGCGAGCGGGATCGCAAACCCCAGGACGACGATCTTGACCAACTGGCTGCGCGTGGTCGGGTTATAGGGCCGGAAGGTGCCGTCCCCGTAGCCGCTGACGACTCCCCCACAGGCCAGGTAGAGCACCGGCGTGTAAAAGTAATCGCTGGCCTGCACATCGCTGAACGTGATTGGACAGGGGGTGGCCGTCGCCACAGGGACGGCCGGCGCCGCAGGACGGCCGGCGGGCGCGGGGGCCGCCGCGCGGGCCAGCCCGGCCCCGGCCAGGGCCGCCAGCACCACCACGGCGGCCAGGAGCCCGATCTGTTTAGTCACCACAGTTCTCCCTTCCCAGGTACGCATCTTTCTTGTGGGCCAGTCGCCAGGCGGCGCGCCGTTTGTACAGCGCGCGGGGGACTAGGACGTAGCCCCTATTATACCACCTGGCCGGCCCCCTGGCATAACCCCCTGCCCTTTTCCATGAGATCGGCTGCCCCAATCCACCCCATTGCCTAGCCGGTGATAGTATAATAGATTTATGGAGGATCGCTGCAGGAGTCAGGCCAGCTGATCTGGGGCACACTGCGACACACTGCGACACAATGCTATTAGGAGTCGTGGGGCGCCAGGCGCCGGCTGCAGGCTCAATATAGGTGAGCGAGGAGCGTAGACCGTGCCACGATTCGGGGAAGACACAGGACGGCGGTTAGCGGGGCCCCGGGTGCCGCTCGTCATGGTGGCCCGGCCGGCCGCGGCGCCCGAGCCCGAGCTGCCGGGGGCCCTGCCTGCCCCGCCGACGCCGCTGGTCGGCCGCGAACGCGAGGTCGCGCAAGCCCAGCAACTGTTACAACAGCCCAACCTGCGACTGCTGAGCATGACCGGTCCCGGCGGCGTCGGCAAAACGCGCCTGGCGATCGAAGTCGCCATGGGCCTCAGCCCAGGCTTTCCCGATGGCGTCTTTTTTGTGTCGCTCGCCGCGGTCGCCGATCCGGGCCTGGTGGCGGCCGTGATTGCCCAAACCCTGGAGTTGAAAGAAGCGGCCGCCAGCTCCCTCTGGGCCGGCCTGAAAACGCACTTGCGCCCGCAGCACGTCCTGCTGCTGCTCGACAATTTCGAGCAGGTGATTGCGGCCGCGACCCTGGTGGCCGAGCTCCTCGCCGCCGCCCCGCAGCTCAAGATCCTGGTGACCAGCCGGGAGGTGTTGCATATCCGCGGCGAGCACGAGTTTCCGGTGCCGCCACTGGCCTTGCCGGATAAAGATCACCTGCCGGCGGTCCCGGAGCTCACGCACACCCCCGCCATCGCCCTGTTTGTGCAATGTGCCCGCGCCGTGAAAGCCGATTTTGCGATCACCGCCGACAATGCGGCGACCGTGGCCGCGATCTGCGCCCGGCTCGACGGGCTCCCCCTGGCCATCGAGCTCGCCGCGGCCCGGGCCAAGCTGCTCCCGCCCGCGGCCATGCTGGCCCGGCTGGCCCACCCGCTGCATGTGCTCACCGGCGGCGCCCGCGATCTCCCGGTGCGCCAGCAAACCTTACGCGATACCCTCCGCTGGAGCTATGATCTGCTGACCCCCATGGAGCAGCACCTCTTCTGTGGCCTGGCCGTCTTCGCCGGCGGCTGCACGCTGGAGGCGGCCGGCGCGGTCGTCGCGCCGCCGGCCCCATCCGCGCCCGCGCCCGGCGCGGACGCCGCGATCGATCTGCTGGAGCCGATCGGGTCGCTCGTGGATAAGAGCTTGCTGCGGCAAGCGGAGGGGCCCGGCGGCGAGCTCTACCTGCGCATGCTGGCGACGGTGCGCGAGTATGCCCTGGAACGCCTGGCCGAGCGCGGGGCCGTGGAGGCCATCCAGCGCCGGCACGCCGCCTATTATCTGGCGTTCGTGGAAGCGGCGGCGGCGGAGCTGAGCGGACCGCAGCAGGGCCCCTGGCTGGAGCGGTTGGAGATCGCGCATGACAATCTGCGCGCCGCCTTGCACTGGTCGATCGCGCAGGATGGCGCGGCCACGGCCCTGCAGATGCTGGGCGTGCTCTGGCGCTTCTGGGAGATCCATGGGCACCTGAGCGAAGGGCGCCAATGGCTGGAAGCGGCGCTCCAGGCCGGCACGGCGGCCCCCGCCGCGCTGCGGGCCGCCGCGCTCCACGGCGGCAGCCGGCTGGCCTGGCTGCAGGGCGATTATCCGCTCGCCCGCCGCTGGACCGAAGAGAGCCTGGCGCTCTCGCGCGCGCTGGGCAACCGGAAGGGTATCGCCCAGGCGCTGCACGCCCTGGCTATCCTGGCCGGGACCCTGGGCGAGGCCGGGCAGGCCCAAACCTACTACGAGGAGAGCCTGGCCCTCTGGCGCGAGCTAGGGAACAAAGGCAACGTCGCCCGGCTATTGAACAGCCTGGGCGTCGTGGCCCGCTCCCAGGGCGACTACGCGCGGGCGCAGACGCTTTTTGCCGAGAGCCAGGCCCTGCAGCAGGAGCTGGGCAATCAGCGCAGCGTCGCCCTGGCCCAGGCCAACCTGGGCTTTGTGGCCCTGGCCCAGGGCGCCTACGCGCCGGCCCGGGCGCTCTTTACGGCCAGCCTGGAGCGGCGCCAGGCCCTGGGCTATCGCGTCGGCATCGTTGATTGCCTGACCGGCCTGGCCGCGCTCGCCGACATCCAGGGCGATGCCCGGCGGGCGGTGTGCCTGTTCAGCGTGGTGGCGGCCTGGCGGGCCAACCTCGGCTATACCCTGGAGATCGACGACCAGGCGGTCTACGATCACCACCTGGCGGCCGCCCGCCGGCAGTTGGACGCGGGCCAGGCCGCCGCCGCCTGGCAGGAAGGCCAGCTCCTGACTCTGGAAGAAGCGAGCGCGCTGGCGCTCGCGCCCCCCGCCGAGATGCCAACGCCCCCGGCCGGGGATTCGCACCCAGCCGAGCCGCCGGCGCGACCCGGGGCGCCCGGGAGCCCGGCGGAATTTGCCGCCGCCACGCACGATCTGCTGCGCAACTACGCCCGGCCCTATGCCCTGCAAAACAGCCCCCTGCTCCGCACGCGCTATATCGCGGCGCAGGTGGGGGCCGCGGCGAAGGGCACGCAACGGGTCGCCGCCCTGCAGGGCTTCGTCAAAGCGGCCTGCGAGACGCTACAGCACTCGCCGCACGACGTCAAGCTCTATCGCGCGGTGTACCATATGTATATTCAGCCCGCGGCCACACAAGAACAGGCTGCGGAGCTGCTCGACTTGCCGATCAGTACGTTCCGCCGGCACCTGCGCCAGGGCATCGCGCGGGTCGCCGAAGTCATGTGGCAATGGGAAACGGAAGGGGCCGGCGAGTAATCCACGCACTCCCGGCCCCACCGCAGACGCCCGCCCCGGCTAGTTGGTGAAGTTGGGGGATAACGAATACAGGATGCCGTTCACTGTGACATACAGCGCGTTGCGCACCGTATCATACGTCGCATCGCTCAAAGCCGTCGGCCCGACTTTCAGGGCGTAGATCAGGCTGCCGGTGCTGTTATTGAGCCGGTAGAGATTGCCGTTGTTCCCGGCGACATAGAGGGTCGGGTTGCCCGCGCCGCTCAGCGAGAGCGGGGTGCCCGCCCCGGGCACCGCCGCCGGCCCGGCCCACTTGGGCGTTGCGCTCGTCTGAATCCCGTTGTCCGTAAAGGCATAGACCTGATTGCCGGCACTAGCGTAGATGCTGCCACTCTCGGCCCACACCGCCCCCTGCAGCTGGCCCGGCGTGGCGAAGGACCAGCGGACGCTGCCGTCGACCGTGCGCAGCGCGTAGAGCGTGAAGGTGGCCCCGTTCACGGTGCCGACATAGAGGGTCAGGCCATCGGCGCTCAACGTCGGCGCGCTGTTGACGACGCCGCCAATGCTGGTATTGACCCAACGCAGGGCGCCGGTGAGGGCATTAAGGGACCAAACGCCATGGCCGGTCCCGCCGGTGACGTCCTGGCTGCCGAAGTAGACGATGTTATTCGTCCAGTCGACATAGGGGGCCGTCGGCAGGACGCCCAGGCTGGCGGTGAGCGGACCGGTGAAGCTCCAGGCCGTGGCCCCGGTCGACGCATCCAGGGCATAAAAGAGGTTGTTGGCTAACGCGGTATTGGTAAAGGTGCCGGCATAAATCAGGCCGTGTCCCGTGGGCCCGACCGTGCCCCCCCGGAAGGCCGGGCTGGCGACCACGCTGCCGGCGATCTGCTTCTGCCAGTAAAGGCTGCCGTCGGCGGTGTTGAGGCCAGTGACCCAGCCGTCTTGCGAGGTCTCGAAGACGCGCGCGGCGCCATTGACGGTGACGATAGGGCCCCGCTGCTGGTTCGCGGCGTTCAGGTTCTGCGTCCAGACCCGCGCCAGCGGCAGGCTGGCCGTGACGCTGTAGACTTGCTTGGCGCCGCTGTTGCTACCGATAAAGATCTGGGTGCTATTGCCGGCGCCCGTCCAGAGGATGCCGGGCGCCGACAGGGCGGCGCCCGTGCCGGTCAGCGCGGAAGTCGACTGGATGACGCAGGACGGCAGCTTGAACGCGCCGATCCGCGTCCGCCAGGGCGCGGTGCCGGTGGTCGCCAGGTACTCGTTGGTGTACCAGAAAGTGCAGTCATCGCGCGGATCGACGGTCATCATGCTGTAGTCGCCCCAACGGTTGGCGGGGCCCGTCTGTACGCCACTGCCGGCCATCAGGGTGCCCTCGCCCTGGGTCATCAGGTTCGCGGTGTCGGTGATCAGCCGCGCCGTATAGCGGATGGACGTGCGGACGCTGGTACCATCGGAGGCGCTATAGCCCATGCCCATATCGCCAAAGTGGTCCATCGCCAGGCTGGCCATCCAGCGGCTCGTGGCGTCGGGGGCATAGCTGCTTTCCTGGGCGAGGGTGAGGGCACTACCGGGCGGGGTGCTGCGTAGCTCGTACCAGTGCGGCGCCCCCTGCACGCCGGCGCCGCTCACATTGGCGGCATTATTGAACACCCAGGACTCGTGGTCGCCAAAATTACGATAGGCCAGCCGGTACATGGCATGGACCCCCAGGCCATCCAGGCCGACGGCCGTCCCCGGCTGCGGCACACAGTTGCGGGTGCCGGGGCAGAGATCGGTGAAGGTGCCGGTGGCCAGCTGTGTCGGCCCGGTGAGCGTCGAGTTGCCGGGTGTCACGAAGTCGACATGGAACTTCCAGAGATCGATCGCGAAAAGCGACTGGTCTTCGCTGGCAAACTCGCCGGGCGCGCCCGCCGGTGGCAGGGTCGAGCCATCCATGTCGCCCGGGATCAGGCTGTAATAGGCGGTCGAAAGGCCGAACAAAACGGCCGTCGCGGCCTGCCCGTTGAGCATCGCGGTGCGGTTGAAGGCCCAGACCTCGGGGCCCGCGTAGGTGTTGCCGTTGAACATGTTAAACGAGGCGTAATAGGCATCGGGCCAGACGCCGAACTTGGGGTAGTCGTCGAACAGCGTGGCAGAGACCTTGAAGTCGTAGATATTATAACTGCCGGTCGGGTCGCCCGAGGTCGACACCGCCAGGCACTGGTGGTAGCCGGACGCGCCGCCGGGCACGGCGAACTGCGTTAGCAGCCAGCGGTCGGCCAACTGGTCGTAGAGCACGATCGGGTCGCCGTCATTACGGGTGCCACAGGGGGCGCCGAGCGGGCCAAACAGGCCGTTGCCGTTAATCGGCCCGACCAGCGAGTTGCCGCTCTTGTCCCAGATCTGGAGCGACAGGTTCACCCATTGGACGTAGTGATTGAGCCCGACATCGCCGTTCGTATCCGGCGGGTAGACGGCATTGAGATTATTCACGCCATCCCAGCTGATACTGGGCGCCGGGATCGCCGGGGCGCCGCGGCTGAACCAGCTTTGGACCAGGGCCGCCGCCGTAGTCCGCGGCTTGCGCAGCGGCAGGGGCCGGGACGGCTCCTGGTCGCTCAGGCGCCCCTGAGTCAGGGGGGCCAGGGGCAGACTCCGCGCGGCCGGGGACACCGCATGCCCGACTTCCTGGATGGCCATCGGCGCGGGCGATCCGTCGGGCCGGGTACGGGCGACGACCTCCGCGCGGCCCTCAGCCGCCGCGCCGGGGGCGAGGCCACTCGCCCCGGCCCGGCTCGGGCCGGCCGGGCCGATGGGGGGCGCCGGCCGGGCGACGAGGATACCCGCGCCCAGGAAGATTACCACCAAGCCGATCCCGAGGATGGTGCCTACGCGACGCGGACGCAGAGTCAGCTGTCGAACCATCGTATTACTCCTTGGTGAGTGTGGGGAACAGGTCGATGTGTCAGTCAGAAGGTCGGGTTTTCGGGTGCCTGGTTGGTGAATATCGCCGATGTCCGCACAAAAGGCGGCGCGCTAGCAGATGGCGTGACACACCTGTTGTGTACCTTCTATTGTATCCGAATTCTTGCCCGCTGCGCAAGATCCCACGGCTGTTGCCAAGTCCGCGCGGCCGCCTGGGGGTCCGGAAATTGTCATTCTGAACGCAGTGAAGAATCCGTCCCCAACATGTGGAGACGGACTCTTCGCTGCGCTCAGAGTGACACGATCCCGACTTTGCCACAGCCCTGCGCAAGATCCCCGATCATTTGGGGACCGGCGGCACTCGGTCCGCGACTACGGCGGGCAGGCAGACAGTAAAGGTCGATCCGGCACCCAGCGCGCTCTCCGCCGCGATGGTGCCGCCCATCAGGTCACAGAACTGTTTACTGAGGGCCAGCCCCAGCCCCAGCCCGCCGTACTTGCGCGTCGGCGCCTCGTCCCCGGGCGTGAACGGCTGAAACAGCCGCGCCAACTGCGCGGGCTCGATCCCCTGGCCACTGTCGGCCACCTGGAAGCCGACCAGGGCCGCGGCGTCGCTCCCCTCCCGCCAGACGCGCAGCCGGATCGTGCCATGCTGGGTAAAGCGCGCCGCATCGCCCAGGAGGTTGAGCAGGATCTGGCGGACTTTCAGGCGGTCGGTATGCATGGTCCCCGCGTCGGCCGGGCCCTCCACCTGCAGCACATTGTCGTTGCGGGCCACGAGGGCGCCGATCGTCGTCACGACGTCCGCGATCAGGGGCGCGAGCGGGAAAGTCTGAAGCTCCAGTGTCATCGTGCCCGACTCCAGCCGGGTGATGTCGAGGATCTGGTTGATCAGCCGCAGCAGATGGCGGCCCGAGGTCTCGATCCGGGCCAGCTCGGCGACAAACTCCGCCAGGCCCTGCTCCTCGGCGGTCTCGCGCAGCAGCTCGCTGTAGCCCAGGATCGCGTTGAGCGGCGTGCGCAGCTCATGGCTCATGTTGGCCAGGAAGCTGCTCTTGGTGCGGTTCGCCAGCGCGACGGCCTCTCGAGCGGCGGCGACCTGGCGCCGCGCGTCCAGCTGGGCCATGACCTGCCGGCTCAGCAGCGTGAGGCCGGTGCGCGCCGCCGCGGCCAGCTCACGCGGCACCCGGTCCAGGACCGCGATCAGGCCGATCGCCGGTCCCTCCGGCGCCTGCAAGGGCACCCCGGCATAAAAGCGGATGCCTGGGGCGCCCGTCACGCGCGGATCGGCCGCAAAGCGCGCATCGGCCCGCGCATCCGGCACGAGGAGCCCATCCGCCTGGCGGATGGTCCACAAACCCAGGGCGTCGCCCGCCGGGGCGGCCGTTTCGTCCAGGCCGACGCGGGCTTTATGCCACTGCCGGTCGGGCGCCAGCAAGGTCACCGTGGCCATCGGCACCCCACACAGCGTCGCGGCCAGCTGGGCGAGGTCGTCATAGGGAGCTTCCGGCGGCGTATCGAGGATGGCATAGCGCTGCAGCGCCGCCAGCCGGGCCGCGGCGTCGTCTACCAACCGAGTGGGCACGGTCCCCATCCCCTCTCATCCCGGGCGCGCCACCCGGCAGGGCCCCCGTGACCTACCCGGCTACGCCATAGCTGCTTCGCTCCCAGTATTGTAAACCGGTCTAAGGCCAAATACGCTGCTATTTCGGGCGGGGCACCGCGAACCCGATAGAGACCAGGTGATCGGGGTAGCGGGCTATTCTTTGTTAATGGCGACTTTGCAGGCGGGCGCGCCCATGGCCATACACGCGACTTCCCGCACAACCACCCGGTGGCCCACCAGCTGCAGCACCAGTCCTCCATAGATCTGCGGATGGTCCGGTGCCGTTGGGGGTGCTATGGCACCCTCCATAGCACCACTATACTGCGAATTCCCGATTCTTACCAGGACTTCGCGCCAGTTGGGTGTGCGGCATTGTTTTGCACAGGCGTCAGGCTGACCAGAATGCGGCGCGGGCGCCTTCCTAACCCCCACCCCTTCCCTGGCAGGGTTCAGGAGCGGACCGATCGGGGCTGGCAAGAGGCGCAGAACACGAGTACGCCGGCAGCAGTCATACGGACTGTGGGAGAGGGCTCTGCCCTCGACGCTCTGGCCGCGCGGGTGAGCCGCGATCCCGCGCCAAGTCGTGAGGCGAGTATTTCGAGGGCAGAGCCCTCTCCCACAGACGCTTCAGGCGCGGGCCATAGCCCCGCACCGACGCTCTGTTGCCTGTCCGCTCCTGAACCCCGGCGCGGGGAGGGGGGCGCCAGCGACCGGGCCGACGGCCCGCACCGCCCTAACGCATCGGCCCTGCTCCAGCTGGAACTTGGACTAGCGTTGCAAGCTGGCCAGGGCGCGCGCCAGGCTCTCCGTCGCCTTGACCGGCACCTGGATGTCGACCAGGCGGCCGGCTTCGTCGATGATGAACTGGCTCCGGGTGATGCCGTCGGTCACCTGGCCGTCCGGGAGCCGGCGTGGCCAGGCGCCATAGGCCTTGGCCACCGCCTGGTCGGCGTCGACCAGCAGGGTAAAGGGCAAGTCATATTTGGTTTTGAAGGCGCGATGCGATTGCGCGCTATCGGGACTCACCCCGAGCACCACCGCGTGCTGCTCGGCGATCTGCGGATAGGCGTCGCGGAAGCTGCACGCCTGCAAAGTGCAGCCGGGCGTGTCGTCCGCCGGGTAGAAATAGAGGACCACCCGCTGGCCGCGGTAATCGGCCAGCCGCACCGGCACATCCTGATCGGTCGGCAGTACGAAATCGGGGGCCGGGTCGCCCACCTGGAGTGTTGGTTCCGCCATGGTCAGTTCCTCCTATAATATAGCGTCCGCCTGTTATAGCGTGCGCAAGCGCGACAGAGCCACGCCGACCCGCGTCAGGCCGGCAATCACAAAGATAACCTGGTAGTGGTTCAGGATCAGGGGGCCGAGCGGATAGGTGCCGTCGTTCAGCAGGTTGGCCAGCACGCCGCCGAGCAGGGACGCGCCGAAGGCCACCACGCCGGTAATGGCCGAGTAGATCGCCAGGTAGCCCGCGCGGCCGGCGGCGGGCGCCCGCTCCATCAGCCGGTTGTTCAGCGCCAGCGCCAGGCCCGGCCAGAAGATGCCGGAGAGGATGTTGTTGCCGTAGAGCAGCCAGAGGCTGTCCGGCGTCGCGAAGAGCCAGGTGAAGGCCAGCGGGGACGCCCCCAGCATACAGACCATCAAGATCCGCCGGTGCCCCACGCGGTCGGCCCAGCGCCCCCAGAGCGGCTGGCTCAGGATGCTGACGGCGGCGGTCGTCATATCGAACGTGGCCAGCTGCTGGTAGCTGACGTGCAGGGCCTTGAGGGCATGCGCGCTGTAGAACGGCGCGCCGATGTTGACCCCGATCCCCCAGATGGTCATCGTCAGGATGAAGGCGCGGAACGACCGATCCCGCAGGGGCAACTGGACCAGGGCACGGAAGCCGGCGCTCGGCGCCGGCTTAAAGGGGGGCTCGGGCTGGCGGCTGACGAACCAGGTGCTGGCCAGCCCCGCCGCGCAGGCCAGCCCGTAGAACAGCAGGAACCCGAGCGCGGTCTGGTTGCTCCGCCGGGCGCTGTCGAGCAGCGTCCCACCGCCGAAGATGACGCCGAGCCCCACCAGGGCCAGGATCGTGCTGCGGACGCCGAAAAAGCGGCCACGCAGTTTGGGCGGAATCAGGTCGCTCATCCAGGAGAGCCAGGCATTGCTGCTGATCGCCAGCAGCCCCCAGGCCCCGGCGATGGCCAGCAGACTCAGGCCCAGCCGCCACTCCGTGGACAGCGGCACGAAGAGCACCCCCACCGGCACCAGCCAGAAGAGCCGGCCCAGGCTCGACCAGACGGTGATCGTTCGCCGGGCGCCGTGGCGCTCGATCAGCAGGGCCGCCGGCAGCTGCACCAGCTGCGTGACCACCGGCAAGGCGGAAATCAGGCCCAGCACGAAGTCGTTGGCGCCCATGAAGAGCAGCAGGGCGGTGACGAACGAGCCCGTGGTGATGGTCAGGAAAATCTGGGCGAACACGCCGTCGGCCACGGAGAAGCGCATCCCGCGCTGGACCTGCGAGGGCGGCAGGGTGTTGAACGGCTCCGTGGGCACCACCGGCAGCACACGGACCTGGGGGCGGTAGCGCGCCAGCCCCATGGTCAGCGCCCACGCCCGCCCGAGGCTAGGCCTCATCATCCGCATTCCACTCCGCCGGGTCTTTGATGCGGATATAGCCCGCGGCCGGGTTGATCTCCAGCACGATGTCCTTCACCGCCGGCACCAGAAGCTCCGTGCCCGCCGGCGTGCGCACCAGGTAGACATCATTACTGCCCGTCGCCAGCAGATCCTCGACGATCCCGACCTGCTGCCCCGCGGGCGTGAGCACGGGCAGGTCGTACAGCTGGAAGGCATAATAGGTCTCGGGCGGCAGGGGCCAGGCTTCGGCGGCCGGGAGCTGCAGCAGGTAGCCGCGCAGCGGGGCGGCCGTCGTGGGGTCGTTGACGCCGGCCAGCTTGATCAGCGCGTGGTGGACCTGGCCGGCCCAGGGCCCCGTGCGGCCGGCGTCGGCCGGGTCGGTCAGCGGGAAGAGGCGCCGGCTGGCGCCGCTCAGCACCCGGGCCGTCATTACCTGGTACTCCTGCGGGGTGCCGCCGGGCGCCGCGGCGTCGGGCGCGGGGCCGGGCCGGCCCCCGGCGGGGCGAGGCGGGGGGGCCAGGTAGACATGGTGCAGGGCCAGGAAGCGCTGGGGGAAATCGCTGAGCATCGTGATGCGCAGCTCGCCGCGCAGCCCATGCGGGCCGACTACTTCGCCAATGGTAATAAACGCGGGACTCGCAGGCATCGCACCACCCCTCTCGCCTGAAAAATCAGAGGTCCGGCCGGCCGGGGATCAAACCCGGCTGCCGGACCTCTGCGGGGTTCGCTCCCGTACTGCTACAGGATTTCGAGAATGCCGCGTTTCCCTTCCCGTTGCGCCGACATACTGACCAGGGCGCGGATGGCGCGGGCGATCTTGCCGTCGCGGCCGATGACTTTGCCCTTTTCTTCGGGGTTCACCGTCAGCTCGACCATTACCGTGCGCTCGGTTC
>DATGEF010000649.1:0-7034 GCA_035310405.1 Chloroflexia bacterium
TCGACGGTGCATCTCGTCGCCCGCCTCGCCCTCGATCGCTTCGCCGCCGAGGTCGTCGCCGTGTACGAGGGCCAGACCGGGCTCCACGCACCCCTCTATGTCTGCCAGGCCACCGGCGGCGTCTCGCACGAAGTCGTCACCGGCGACCGGTGAGCCCTACGACGCTGGGCCGGGGCGATCGAGGCGCACCGGCTGGCCGCTGGCGGCGGATGCATAGGCTGCCTGGGCCACCTCCAGGGCACGCAAGCCATCCAGTCCGCTCACCGCGGGGGGCCGCTCTTCGCGGATGGCGGCGATAAACTCCTCCAGCATAGCCTGGTTGGCGTCCGAGCCCCAGTGCGCCCAGGCGGGGCGCTGGTGGGCCTGGCGGTACACCGTCAGGTTTTGCTTAAAGGCGTCCACCCGCACCGCGCCGCGCGCGGTCACCAGCTCGAAGGTCAGGCCGCCCCAGGTCGGGTAATAATCCGGCTTGCTCCAGCTGCAATCGATGCTGGCGAAGACCCCGTCGGCAAATGTCAGCATGAGCAAGCCGCCGGTCTCGACGCGGACCTCGGCGGCATGCAGGATCTGATTCGTCTGGGCATAGACCTCGACCACCTCGGCGGCGAGATACCAGCGCAGGATGTCGACGAGATGCACCGTATGGTCCATGACGGCGCCACCGCCGGCCAGGGCCGGGTCCACAAACCAGGCGCGGTGGCGGGCCGGCAGCTCGCCCTGGTTCGTGGCGTTACAGGCGTACACCGGGCCCAACTCGCCCGCGTCCAGCCGGGCCTTGATCTCGCGCAGGGGCGCACTGAAGCGCATTGGGAAGGCGGTCATCAGCGTGACACCCGCCCCGGCACAGGCGGTGATCAGCGCCTGGGCATCGGGCAGGGTGGTGGCCAGGGGCTTTTCGCAGAGCACATGCACGCCGGCCGCCGCGGCCATCTCGACCAGCGGGCGGTGTTTGCTGTTCTCCGCACAGACCAGCACGGCGTCGGGCCCGGCGGCCAGCAGAGCCTCGTAGGACGGGAAGAGAGGCGCACCGCATTGCTGGGCATAATGCCGGCCCCGCACCGGGTCGTCGTCGGCCAGGCCGAGGAACTCCACGCCGGGGATGGTGCGCAGGTTTTGGGCATAGCCTTCGGCATGCACGTGGGCAAAGCTGAGGATGCCGATCTTCATGGCTGCACCTCCGGCAGCGGCGCGAGGCGCACGGCCTGGCCGGTGTGCGCCGACTCGGCGGCGGCCAGGGCGATCTGCAGCGCCGCGAGGCCGTCCTCCGCGGTCACCCGCACGGGGTGGCCATGCGCCAGCGCGGCGTAAAACTCTTTGATCTCGGTGGTGTAGGGACTCTCATGTACCGGGCTGGATGGCTTACCGACATCCGGCGTGCTGCCGGCGCCGTCCGGGCGCAGCAGTAGCTCGATGGGCGCCATGGCGGCCGATTCGAACTCGATCAGCCCGCCGTCGCCGGCGATTTCCAACCCGGTGCGAAAGGTAGGTGGGGGGTAGGCCCAGGCCGCCGCGACATGGGATAGCGCGCCGCCGCGGTGCCGCAGGATCGCCAGGCCATAATCGACCGGGGCGCCCGGCCGGCTGTGGCCGATGCTGCGGGCGAACACCGTCTCCACCTCGCCGGCCACCCAGCGCGCATAATCGAAGTCGTGGATCATCAGGTCGAGCAGCAAGCCGCCAGATTTCTCCACATCCAGGAACCAATTGCCCACCGCTTTTTGCGGCCGGTGGCCGCCCCGCGCCAGCCGCAGCACGGCCGGCCGGCCGATCTGCCCGGCCACCACCAGCGACCGGGCCAGCGCGTACTCGGGGAAAAAGCGCACTACGTGGGCGATCAGCAGCCGGACCCCCGCCTGCCGGCAGGCCGCGATCATCGCCTGCCCTTGCGCGACGGTGCGCGCCAGCGGCTTCTCGCAGATCACCTGCCTGCCCGCCGCCGCCGCGGCCAGCACCATTTCATAGTGCAGATGCGTGGGCGTGCAAATATCTACCACATCCACCTCAGCCAGGATGGCCTGCAGACTGGGGTAGCCCCGGGCGTGATACCGGGTGGCCAGCCCCGCCGCCGCGTCCGCGTCCGAGTCGGCCACGCCGACCAGGGTAGCGGCCGTTTCCGCCCAGGCCGCGGCATGGGTCGTGCCCATGAAGCCCGCGCCGATAATGCCGACCCGCATAACCCCTCCCCTCTCAGCGACCTGATGAACGCGACCTCACGTGATCGCGCCCGCCGTACCCCCGCGCCGCAACCGCCGGGAGCAGCGCAAGTACAGCAGCAGGATCGGGGCCATGCAGATCAGCCCGGCGCCCAAGTTTGGTATACTTATAGCGGTCAGCTGACCGCTGACCGCTGACCGCTGATCGGAAGTAGAGAAAGTTACGCCGTAATGCAACATCCGCAAACACCCCCGGCCCCGCAAGCGCCGCAGGCGGCGGCGCCATCCGCGGCACAAGATCTGCTGCAACGCCGCCAGCAGATGGTGCTGAAGCAACTGGCGGAGCGGGGGATCCACGATCCCCGGGTGCTGGCGATCATGGGACGCTTGCCCCGCGAGCGCTTCGTACCCCCGGATATCCGCCACCTGGCTTATGAGGACTGTGCCCTGCCGATCGCCGAGAACCAGACGATCTCCCAACCCTATATGGTCGCGCTGATGACCGAGGCGCTCCGCCTGCGTGGCCCCGAGCGGGTGCTGGAGATCGGCACGGGATCGGGCTACCAGGCGGCCGTGCTGGCGCGGTTGGCGGGGCAGCTCACGACGATCGAGCGCCATCCGCTCCTCGCCGAGCAGGCGACGGCGATCTTGCGAGATCTGGGCTTTCGTAATCTGGATGTAGTGATCGGCGACGGCTCCCAGGGCTGGCCGGCCCGCGCGCCGTACGATGCGATTATCGTCACGGCGGGCGCCCCGGCCGTGCCCGACGGCCTGGTCAGCCAACTGGCCCCCGGCGGCCGTCTGGTGATCCCGGTGGGCGACGCCAAACAGCAGATCTTGATGCGCCTAACCAGGCAAGATGGGCAGATTCAACGGGAAGAAATTATACCCTGCGTGTTCGTCCCCCTTATTGGCGCCCAGGGATGGAACACACCGGATTAACGCCGTAGGTAGCAGCTTATATAGACGCGTAGATAGGCGCTTATAGAGCAGCTTATGTAGCAGCTAAGGAACCACCAAGATGCGTTACTATCGTGTACGGCCCGGGTACTCCCAGCTGGAGCTGGATGCTGACATGCCCGAGATGGCGAGCCCGGCGGAAGAAGCCGATGTGTGGCCCGGCGGCCGGGGCCGGCCCTTTGTGCTGGTCACCCGCAAAGCCTGGCGGCCGCCGACGGACATCTACGAGACGGCCGCCGACGTAGTGATTAAAATGGAAGTCGCCGGCATGAGCGAAAGCAGCCTGGCCATTACGATCCACGACGACCTGCTCAGCATTGCCGGCAAGCGGGTGGATGAAACGAATCGGCACAAAATTGGCTATCATCATATGGGGATCTCGTACGGCGAGTTCGCCTCAGAGATCCAGCTCCCCGGCCCGATCGATCAGGACCACGTCCGGGCCGAATATCATGCCGGATTCCTGATCATCTGGCTGCCCAAGGTCCCGCCCCGGACCAGTAGTAGTATCCGGGTGGCCATTAGTGAGTGAGATTATACCTGATGGAAGACGAAGCTATGGAAGATGACGCTATGGAAAACAAGCACGAAACACCGGACGACCAGCCGGCCGAAGAGCAGCCGGCCCCGGCGAACTCGGCGCCCGCCGCCAGCCAGGCCGCGCCGCAACCAGACGCGCCGGAGATCGCCGGCAAAGTCGACGATCTGGAGATCCCCAGTGAGCTACCGATCGTGCCGCTCAAAGACACGGTAATCTATCCGTTTGTGGGTGCCCCCCTGGCCGTCGGCCAGGAGCGCACCCTCAAGCTGATGGACGATGCCGTGGTCGGCAACCGCCTGGTCGGCTTTGTCGCTTCGAAAGATGCCGCGATCGACAACCCGGGGCCCGAAGAAGCCTACACCGTGGGGGTCGTCGGGGCGATCATGCGCATGATGCGCATGCCCAATGGCACCATGCAGTTGGCGGTACAGGGTCTCGAACGGATCAGGATCGAAGGCTATACACAGACCACGCCCTATTTGAAGGCCCGCATCCACCTGGCCCCCGATATCGTCGAGCCGGGGATGGAAGTGGACGCCATAGCGCGCAACTTGAAGAACCTCTTCGGCCGCCTGGTCGACCTCATGCCGCACCTGCCGGAAGAACTGGCCACGGTCGTGCTCAACATCGACAACCCCCGCCAGTTGGTCTACCTGGTCGCGTCGGCGCTGCGCATGGACCTGGAGCTGCGCCAGGCGATCATCGAGACCGATTCGGTGCGCGGTAAGCTCGAAAAGCTGACCACGTTCCTGAACCGCGAGCTCGAAGTGCTGGAGCTCGGCAAAAAGCTCCAGCACCAGGTCCAGGGGGAAGTCGAGAAGACCCAGCGCGAGTACCTGCTCCGCGAGCAACTGAAGGCTATCCAGAAAGAGCTCGGCGAGTCGAGCGAGCAGGAGGCCGAGGTCGCCGAGTTGCGGGCCAAAATCGACGCCGCCAATATGCCGGAAGAGCCGGCCAAGGAGGCGCGGCGGGAGCTAGGCCGCCTGGAGCGCCTGCCCGCGGCCGCCGCCGAGTACGGGGTGATCAAAACCTACCTCGATTGGCTGGTGTCGATGCCCTGGAATGTCTACACCGAGAAGGAGATCGACATCGCGCGCACTCAGGAGATCCTGGACGAGGACCACTATGATCTGGAGAAGATCAAGCAGCGCATCCTCGAATACCTGGCCGTGCGCAAGCTGAAGGAGCAGCGCCAGGGCCGCGGCGAGGGCGTCGCCGGGCGCGAGCCGATCCTGTGCTTTGTCGGCCCGCCGGGCGTCGGCAAGACGAGCCTGGCGCAGTCCATCGCGCGCGCCCTGGGCCGGCCGTTCACGCGGATGTCCCTCGGCGGGGTGCATGACGAAGCCGAGATCCGTGGCCACCGCCGCACCTATATCGGCGCCCTGCCCGGCCGGATCGTGCAGGCCATCCGCCGCGCCGAGGCCGCCGACCCGGTATTCGTGCTCGACGAAGTCGATAAGCTGGGCGCGGACTTCCGCGGCGACCCGTCGTCGGCCCTGCTCGAAGTCCTGGACCCCGAGCAGAACCGGGACTTCCGCGACCATTACCTGGACGTGCCCTTCGATCTGTCGCATGTGATGTTTATCGCCACGGCGAACCAGCTCGACCCGATCCCGCCGGCCTTGCGGGACCGCATGGAGGTGCTGGAGCTCTCCGGCTACACCGAAGAGGAGAAGTTGCACATCGCGCGCCGCTTCTTGATCCCCAAGCAGCTGAAAGCGCACGCGCTGACGGCCGAGGATCTGACCTGGAGCGACCCCGCGATCCATACGATCATCGCCGACTACACCCGCGAGGCGGGCGTGCGCAACCTGGAGCGCGAGATCGCGGCGGTCAGTCGCAAGATCGCCCGCGAAGTCGCCACGCGCCCGCCCGCCGGCCCTACGCCGGCGGCCCCGGTGGAGATCACCCCCGAGAAAGTGCGCACGACCCTCGGCCGCGCCCGCTTCCACGCCGAGGTGGCCGAGCGCGTGGAGCAGCCCGGCGTGGCCACCGGCCTGGTCTGGACGCCCGTCGGCGGCGACATCATCTTCATCGAGGCGACCCGCATGCCCGGCACCAAGACGTTGACGATCACCGGGCAGCTCGGGGACGTTATGCGGGAATCCGCGCAAGCCGCGATGAGCTGGGTCCGCGCCCGGGCCGGAGCGCTGAAGATCCCGGAGGATTTCGTCACCCGCTCCGACATCCACCTGCATGTGCCGGCGGGCGCCATCCCCAAGGATGGGCCCTCGGCCGGCATCACTATGACCACCGCCCTGGCCTCGCTGCTCACCGGCCGCTCGGTCAAAGACGACGTGGCCATGACCGGCGAGATCACGCTGCGCGGCCGCGTGCTGCCGGTCGGGGGGGTCAAAGAAAAAATCCTGGGCGCCCACCGGGCCGGGATCAAGACCATTATCCTGTCGCGGCGCAACGAGGCCGACCTGGACGACCTGCCGAAGGAGTTGAACGACGAGATGACGTTCGTGCTGGTCGATACGATGGACGAGGTATTGGAGCACGCGCTGGTGCCCCCCAGCGCCGAGAGCATCGCGGCCCAGGAAGAGATCAAGCAGGATATCCGCCGCCAGCAGCCGGCGCCGGGCGCCGCAGCGGGCGACCACCCGCTGAAGATCGAGATCGTCCCTGACGGCCAAGAGGCGCCCCAGGTGCCCCCGCCGGGCGAGCCGGCGTGGAAAACGCAGGCCTGACACGGCCGCCGGATCGGAGCGTGGGATGATGTCTGCCATGATCCTGGTCGTCGAAGACGATCCGATTCCGGCGGCGATGTTCCGGGCGATCCTGGAGCAGCACGGCTACGGGGTACAGTCCGCCCCGGACGCCGAGACGGCCATGGACATGGTGGCCCTGGACCCCCCCAGCCTGCTCTTGCTCGACCTGATCTTACCGGGGATCGACGGCATTGAGCTGCTGCATCGCCTGCGCGAGGACCCGCGGACCGAGGACCTGGGCGTGGTGCTGACCAGCGGGGGGGGCCAGGGCTTGCGGCGCGCCGCGCAGGCCGAGGCGGCGCGCACCCCCCAGACCTGGTTCGTGGAAAAAGGTGCCTCGTCGGATGCCTTGCTCGACGCGGTGGCCCAGGCCCTGCGCGGGGCGTCCCGCCGCAACGAGGCCGGCGCCGGCTAATCGCCAGCGCCGGCCGCCGCTACTCCCTGGATCGGGAAATCGGCCCCCGCCTCAGGACACGGTGCCGGCCGATTGGTCACCCGGCGGCATCCGGCCGGCGGCCGAGTCCAGGTAGCCGCTCGGCTCATTGGCCGTGGGTAGATCGCCGCCGGTCCAAGCCTGGCCTTGAGCATCTTGCCAGGCCTGGACTGGGATCAAGTTCAACGCCTCGTCGGCGGAATGGAATGACCGGTCGGCGGGCAGATACTGGC
>DATGEF010000650.1:0-3676 GCA_035310405.1 Chloroflexia bacterium
GTAGAACTCGACGGCGTCGCGGCCCTGGGCGTGCAGATCGCCAAAGAAGCTGTCTTTCCAGCCGGAGAAGGGGAAGAAGGCCAGCGGCGCGGCCACGCCCACATTGATGCCGATATTGCCCGCCCGCACCTCGTAGCGGAACTGGCGCGCCGCCGCCCCGCTGCTGGTGAACAGGCAGGCCATATTGCCGTAGGTCCCCGTGTTCACCAGCCGGATGGCCTCGTCGATCGTCTCGGCGTGCATCAGGCTGAGGACCGGGCCGAAGATTTCGGTGCGCGCCAGTTCGCCGGCCGGGTCCACGCCCTCCAGGATCGTCGGGCGCACGAAGTAGCCGTGCTCGTAACCGGGGATGCGCGCCTGGCGCCCGTCCACCAGCACCCGCGCGCCGGCGCGTTCGCCCTGGCCGATCAGCAGCTCGATGCGCGCCAGGCTCTCCGGGCTGATCACCGGCCCCATCTCCACATCCGGATCCAGGCCGTAGCCGACGCGCCGTGTGGCCGCCGCCTGGGTGATCTGCGGGTGGAAGGCGGCGCGCGCCGCGCCCACGGTGATCGCCACCGACGAGGCCAGGCAGCGCTGCCCGGCGCAGCCGAACGACGAGTCGGCGATGATGCGCGTCGTCAGTTCCATATCGGCGTCGGGCAAGACAATCACGGGATTCTTGGCTCCGCCCTGGCACTGGGCGCGCTTGCCGTTGGCCGCCGCCCGGCTGTAGATGTACTTCGCCACCGGCGACGAGCCGACGAAGGAGACGGCGCGCACAGCCGGGTGGTCCAGCAGGGCGTCCACGGTCTCTTTGCCGCCGTTCACCAGGCTGATCACGCCCGGCGGCAGGCCCAGCGTATCGATCAGCTCGAAGACGCGGCTCATCGTGACCGGCACCTTCTCCGACGGCTTGAGCACGAAGCAGTTGCCGCAGGCCAGGGCGTAGGGCAGGAACCAGAAGGGGATCATCGCGGGGAAATTGAACGGCGTGATCGCGGCCACCACGCCGACCGGCTGGCGGAACATATGCTCGTCCATGCCCCGCGCGATGTCCTCCACGTTATAGCCCTGCATGAGCGAGGGGATGCCGGCGGCGACCTCCACGTTCTCGATACCACGCCGCAGCTCGCCCTGCGCCTCGGCCAGGGTCTTGCCGCACTCCTGCGTGGTCAGGCGGGCAATCTCGTCAAAGTGCCGCTCCAACAGGTTCTTCAGTTGGAAGAGATACTGAATGCGCTCGGGAGGCGGGGTGCGCCGCCAGCCCGCGCAGGCGGTCGTCGCCGCCTGCACCGCTGCATCGACCTCGGCGTGCGGCGTGAGCGGCACGCGCACGATGGGCTCGGCGGTGGCCGGGTTGCGTACGTCAAGGAACTCCACCGCCCGCGACGGCTGCCATTGGCCGTTAATGTAGTTGAGTAGCTGCCCGTCCTGGATCATCGGATTCCCTTCTTCCTGGTTAGGCGGACGGCGGTGCCCCGTCGGCGGGCGGCGCGATATGCAATTCCGCAGTGTCGGCGGCCATTTCGTGGGCGGCCTCGGCTAGCTTGGCCCCGGCGGTGGCGTCGGTGCGGGCAAACTCGGCCAGTTCGTGCGTCAGCGTCTCCAGGTCTTCGCCGCCGGCCATCATGGCCACCACTTCCTCGCGGCGCACCTCCGCCTTGACGAAGGTGCCGTAGCTCCGCCCGCGGTTCAGCAGCGTGAAGCGGTCGCCGATGGGGTACGCGTGGTGGATGTTGTGGGTGATGAAGATCACGCCCAGGCCGCGCGCCCGCGCCAGGGCGATATAGCGGAGCACGATGCCCGCCTCTTTCACGCCGAGCGCGGCGGTCGGCTCGTCCAGGATCAGCACTTTGGCCCCCAGGTAGACGGCGCGGGCAATCGCCACCGATTGGCGCTCGCCGCCCGACAGCGTGCCCACCGGCTGGGTCGTGTCGCGGATCTGGATGCCCATCTTGCCCAGTTCTTCGCGGGTCACGCGGTCGGCGTAGGCCACGTCGAACCGGCGGAACGGCCCCCAGCCGATGATCGGCTCCGACCCCAGGAAGAAGTTGCGCGAAATGCTCATCAGCGGGATCATCGCCAGGTCCTGGTACACCGTGGCGAT
The DNA here is from genome assembly GCA_035310405.1 of Chloroflexia bacterium. Classification (GTDB taxonomy): domain Bacteria; phylum Chloroflexota; class Chloroflexia; order QHBQ01; family JAICKM01; genus JAICKM01. Next base: position 2,090 of record DATGEF010000650.1, read on the forward strand.
GCCCGCGTTGAGCGCGTCGCGGGGCGAGTCGAAAGCGACCTCTTTGCCTTCCACCAGATAGCGGCCGGCGCTGGGCCGGTGGACGCCGGAGAGGATCTTGATCAGCGTGGACTTGCCCGCGCCGTTATCGCCCAGCAGGCACATGACCTCGCCGGGATAGACGGTCATGGAGATGTCTTGGAGGGCGATCACACTCCCAAAGTAGCGGGAGACATTCTGCACCTCGAGCAGCGGCGTGCGGGCGGGCGCGGCGATCATCGGCGGGCCTCCATCGCGCGACTACGCACATAGCGGTTGAGCAGCACGGCGACCAGCAGCATGACCCCCAGGAAGACCTGATACCAGTCGGCGTCGATGCCGGCGAAGACGATGCCCTGGCGCACCATGCCGAAGATCAGCGCGCCGAATACCGAGCCGATGGCCGAGCCGTAGCCGCCGGTCAGCAGCGTGCCGCCGACGACGACGGCGATGATTGTCAGGAACTCGTTGCCCTGGCCGCGCAGCACGTCCGAGCCGGTGAAACGCACCGCCTGCATGACGGCCAGCAGCCAGGCCGAGAGCGCCGTCAGGATGAAGAGGATGATTTTGACGCGGGTCACCGGCACGCCCACGTTGCGCGCGGCGTTCGCGTCACCGCCCACGCCGAAGATCCAGTTGCCGAAAGCGGTGCGCAGCAGCACCCAGGTCGCCAGCGCGGCGAGGGCGAGCCACCAGAGGATCGTGATCGGGAAACCCACGCCGGCGACGGCGATGTCGCTGGCGAAGATGGTCCGCGCCAGGTCGAACCCCGGCGCCTCGTTCAGTCCCCCGACCTGGGTGCGCCCGGTCAGCAGCCGGGTGACGCCGATGGTGGCGCCGCGGATGACGAACAGGGAGGCCAGCGTGATGATGAACGACGGCAGGCCGGTCCGCAGGACCATGTAGCCGTTCAGCAAGCCGACCCCGATGGCGAACAGCAGGGCCGCGAGGATCGCCGCCCAGATGTTCCAGCCAAACTGGACCGGCAGCAGCACGACGATCATCCCACAGCCGCCGCTGATCGAGCCGATGGACAGGTCGAACTCGCCGCCGATCATCAACAGGGCCACGGCCACGGCCAGGATGCCCAGCTCCGCCGCCACGCTCAGGTAGGTCGCGGTGCCGCCCAGCGACAGGAAGCCGCGCGACCCGGCGACCAGGGCGAGAAAGGCCCAGATGGCGATCGCCCCGGCCACCGCGCCCATCTCCGGGCGGACCAGCAACCGGCGCAGGGGGTGGACCCGCAACATTAGCGCGTCCCCTGCTTCGACAGGTCGATCACGCGGGAGGCGTTGTCTTTGGTCACGAAGCCGGGGCCGGTCATCAGCACCGGGTTGGCGATGGTGTTGAGATTGGTCTTGTAGAGCGTCAGCAGCACGATCGGCAGGTAGCCTTGCAGGTATTGCTGCTGGTCGATGGCGAAGAGGATGTCCCCACTGTTAATCGCCGTCAACACCTCCGGCGACAGGTCGAAGGTCGCCAGCTTGACCGCGCCGGTCTTGTTCGCCGCCTTGAGGGCGGCCAGCGCGGGCGCCGCGCCCGTCGGGCCGAGGGCCAGGAGGCCGTCCA
>DATGEF010000651.1:0-4139 GCA_035310405.1 Chloroflexia bacterium
GCCGCCTTGCCCCCCCGCTGGGTCCCCCCGCTGACGCTCTATGCGCCGCCGCCGCACAACAAGACGGACATCCTGGCCGCCATGGCCACGGGCGCAGTCAACCTGTTCCACTTCGCCACCCATGGCAGCTTCGACGCGACCGCGCCCACGCAGGCGGCCCTCCTGATCGGCACGTCGCGGCTGACAGCCGATGACGTGGCTGGGCCAGACCTGCGCGACGGGCTGACCAGGTCCGCGCCGCTGGTCTTCCTCAACGCCTGCCACTCGGGCCGCGAGGCCCCGGCCCTGAGCGGCATCGGCGGCTGGGTCGACAAGCTGCTGCGCTTCGGCTGCAGCGGCTTCGTCGGCACCAACTGGGAAGTACAGGACGAGTTGGCCGCGCAGTTCGCCATCCATTTTTATGATCTCCTCCGCGCCGGCCAGACCTTCGGCGCCGCCTGCCGGGAGGCCCGCCAGCAGATCCGCCAGGCCAACCCAGGCAACTCCACCTGGCTGGCCTATGTGCTCTACGCCCATCCGAACGGCACCCTCCGGGCGGGCCCCCGCCCGATCTAACCGCCGCCAACCGCTTGATCCGGCCGCCCCGCCGCCACCTCCAGGAGGCCCACCGATGCCCGAACCGACCCCTCTCTTCCAGATCATCGAGGCGCAGAAATCGGCGCTCCAGGCGACCCTGGGGCCCGCCGCGGCGTCTGATTTTTTCGCCGGCCGCGATGCCCTGTTCCAGCAATTCGCCACCGACCCCGCCACGCCGCCCGACCAGATTGGCGACGCTCTCCTGGCCCTGGTCCGCCGCTATCCCGCCGCCCAGCAAGTCTTGCACACGGCCGACGCGACCCGCTTCCCCGCGGCCGCGGCCGACCCGATCGCGTCCATCACGAACGCGGACCTGGGCCGCGCCACACCTATGGTGACGAGCGCGGGGCCGCCACCTCCGCCGCCCCCCCCGCCGCCCGCGCCGGTGGTTTCCGCCGCCGACGGGAAGGACCAGCACACCGTGGGCCAGGTGCAATGGCTCAAAGAGACGGTCGCCGCGATCCTCGCCGTCTTCGTCGTCGGCGGCACCCTGCTGCTGGCCATCCTGGCGCTCCTGGTGCTCTTGTTCCGCGGGAATACCGACTTCCAGGGGGCCAAAGACGTGCTGCTGGTGCTGAGCGGCTTATCGGGTGCGATCATCGGCTACTATTTCGGCCGCATCCCCGGCGACGAGCGCGCCGCCCAGGCCCAGCAGCAGGCCGCCGCCGCGACGGAGCAAGCGGGCGCGGCCAAAAGCCGCGCCCAGGGCTTCATCCAGCAAGCCGTGGCCAAGGTGGATAGCCTGACGCAGAGCACGCCCGGCACCCGCAGCGCTGATCCGCAGGCAGCCCAGCTGCAGCAGCTCCAGCAGGAGATGCGCGACCTGGCCCGCCAAATGGAGACCTGGTAGCCGGGCGCGGCCCAGACAAGGGGCAAGAATCATGCAGATGACGGCGGCCGCGCGCTGGGAACAGGCCCTGGCAGCCTGGGCCATCCCGCCGGCCATCCTCGCGGCGGCCCCGGAGTCGCCCTGGACGTTCCCGCCCGCGCTCTTTGCGGCCCGGGCGGACGCCGCCCGTGGCCAGCAGACGCCATCCAGCGAGGTGGCCCGGGCCGCACTGCCCGCGGGCGGGGTGGTGCTCGACGTCGGCTGTGGCGCCGGCGCCGCGTCCCTGCCCCTGGCCGCACAGGCCGGTACGCTGATCGGGGTCGATCCGTCCGCTGACCTGCTCGCGGCCTTCGCCGAGCGGGCCGCGGCGACCGGCCGGACGGCCCAGACGGTCCAGGGGACCTGGCCCGCCAGTGCCGGCCAGACGCCCCGGGCCGATGTCGTCGTCTGCCATCATGTGGTCTATAACGTGCCGGACCTGCCGGCCTTTGTCCAGGCGCTCACGGCGCATGCCCGCGGCCGGGTCGTGTTGGAGCTGACCGCCCGCCATCCGTTGAGCGACCTCAACGCCCTCTGGCTCCAGTTCCACGGGCTGGTGCGGCCCGGCGAGCCCACAGCCGATACGGTGGTCGCGGTCCTGCGCGAGATGGGCATGGCGCCGGAGCGCCGCGACTGGACCACGCCGGCGTCCGGCCCGGCCGGCGGATTTGCGCAGCCGGCCGACCTGGTCGCCTGGACGCGCCGCCGGCTCTGTTTACCGGCCAGCCGCGATCCGGAGATCGCCACCGCGTTGGCCGCGCACCTGGCGGACCCGACCGGCGCCTGGCGCCTGCGGCCCCGCGCCGTGGTGACCCTCTGGTGGGCCGGCAGCGGCGCCTGAGCCGTAGGGTGCGGGAGTCCGCCGGGCGGCCCGCCGCTACCCCGCGGCCGCGGGGAGGAGATACACCGGGTCGCCCACCCGGATCGTGCCCCGTTGGGCGATGGACGCGTAGACGCCCATCAGGTTCTCCTGCTCCTGGGCGATGATGCGCAACACCCGGGGATCTTGCTGGGCCGTGTCGGGATGCAGATTGGGTATCACGCAGCGCGAGTCGCCGCGCGTGATCGCGACCACGGCAGCCTCCGCACCGTCCCCGATCCGCACGCCCGCCCCGACCCACGTTTGCTCGTCGGGCCGGGGCGATCCTGCCGTGTTGACAATCACGTTTTGCCGGAAGCGCCGGGCGTCGACGGCGTCGCCCAGCCGCGCGGATAAGCGCGCCAGCGCGTGGGTGGTGCCCAGCGACAGCGGCTCGGCGTCGTGCGCGCTCTTGAGATGGACCGCGTAGATGGGCTGGTTGCGCAGCCGGGGCGGCAACTGCTCGCGCAGCTCGGCGATCAGCGCGTCGCTGAAGACGTCGAGCTCCCGCCCGTCGGGGGTGGTCACCCGCACGCCGCAGTTATCCGGGTCCGCAGGGTCGACCAGCGCGGCCTGATAGAGCAGCAGGCGCGGCACCTCGCGCGCCGTCAGCCAGGGGAACGGGCTGTGATCATGGCCCTGGATAAACGCGAAGCGGCGATCGCCGCGGATTCCTTGAAAGCCGATCGACGCTGCGTCGAGAGCTGCCGCGCGCATCGATTTCACCGGCGCACGGCTCAACGACTCGACCACCCCGACGAGGACCGACGCCCCGCCGGTTTGCAAGGGGCTGCTCACCGCTTCTGTCATAGGTCTCCTCCATATCGTAGGTATTGATCACCGGCCAAGCCGCTGTCGGGCCGCAGGCGGCGGCGCCCCGCCACAACTGCTGGGCGCGGTAATCGAGAGATCGACGATCTTAGCGATCTGGCCCCGGGTGGCCGGGTTGGCCGGGCGGAAGTAGGGCCGGTGGGTGCTATCGCAGGGCTCACCGACCCCGCCGCAGGCGTAGCCCGAGATCACCCCGTGGCAGGCCGCCGTCTCCACGAACGGGTAGAACGCTGTGCCCGGCAACACGTCGGCGAAGCTGCCCGCCGGCGGGGTGACCAGCGTCCAGCCGGCGGCGACGACGTCGATCTTGCTCAACTGGCCGCGCGTCACGTTGGCATACGGCCGGAAGTAGGGTCGGCGCTGGCTGTCGCACGGCTCGTTCGGCCCGCCGCAACTGTAGCCGGAAACAATATTGTCGGCGGCGGCCGTCTCGATGACGGCGAAGAAGGGCTGGCTCAGCGGCACGTCGGCGAAGGTGTTGTTGCCCGCCGCCGGGGTGACGATCGGCTTGTTGAAACCGAGCACGACGATCTTGACCTGCTGGGCACGCGTCGTCTGGTTATACGGGCGGAAGCTGACGGTGCCGTCGCCGTTGGCGTAGCCGCTGATCACGCCGTGACAGGCCAGGTAGAGCACCGGTGTGTAGAAGTAGTCCGTCGCGTGGACGTCTGTGAAACTCAGCGCGCACGGCGTGGCGCTGGGGCCAGGCGTGGTGGTCGGACGCGCCGTCGCCGTGCTGGTGCTGACCGGCGGCGGGGGTGTGGTGGACGGCGGCACCGGCGTGGGGGTCGCTGTTGTGGTGGCCGGGGTGGGAGGCATAGGCGTATTCGTGGCCGTGGCGCTCGGCGTAGATGTATTCGTGGCCGTGTTAGTGGCCGTGGTGGACGGCGGTCCTGGCGTGTTGGTGGCCGTGGCAGTCGGTGTATTCGTGGCCGTGGCGGTCGCCGTGGCCGTGGGCGTGGCAGTACTCGTCGTCGTGGGGGTCGCCGTGGGCGCGGGGGGGGC
>DATGEF010000652.1:0-10951 GCA_035310405.1 Chloroflexia bacterium
GCTCCAGGATGTCCCCCGCGCCTACCAGAGCCAGATCAACGACGTGTTGCTGACCGCCCTGGCCCTGGCCGTCCGCGGCTGGACCGGCCAGACCAGCGTGCTGGTGGACCTGGAAGGCCACGGACGAGAGGACCTCTTTGACGACGTGAATGTGTCGCGCACCGTCGGCTGGTTCACGACCATCTTTCCGGTGCAATTGGATCTGCGGGGTACCCACACGCCGGTGGAGACCCTGCACGCCGTCAAAGCGCAGCTCCGCCGCATTCCGCACCGCGGCCTCGGCTATGGCGTCTTGCGCTATTTGAGTGGGGATGCGGACCGGGTGGCCCAGTTGCGATCGCTGCCCCAGCCGCAGATCAGCTTCAATTACCTGGGCCAATTCGATCAAGTCCTGGCCGATGCGGCGTTATTCCGCCTGGCCCCGGAGAGCAGCGGCCCGGCCCACGGGCCGCATGGCCAGCGCCTGCATCTCCTGGACGTCAACGGGATGATCGCCGGGGCCCAGCTGCGCCTGGACTGGACCTACAACCCCCTGGTCCATCCCCAGCCGATCGTCACGCGCCTGGCCGAGCGCTTCCTGGCGACCTTACGGGCGATCATCAAGGGCGCCGAGGGCGCCCGGGAGATTGAGGATGTGTATCCCCTGGCGCCGTTACAGGAAACCATGCTCGCCCAGGCCCCCCGCGCCGGGGTCTACTATGTGCAGTTCAGCGGCCTGGTGCGGGGCGAGCTCGATACCGCGGCGTTCCTCCGCGCCTGGCAACAGGTCGTGGATCGCCAGCCGGTGCTGCGCACGGCCTTTCCCCGCGCCGCCGACGGGACGCCGGTCCAGCAAGTCCAGCGGCAGGTGGTTCTCCCTACCGAACAGCTGGATTGGCGAAGCCTGTCCGCTAGCGAACAACAGGCCCGCCTCGCGGAGTTCCGGCGGGCGGATCGCGACCGCGGGTTTGTGTTGTCCACCGCCCCCCTGGCGCGGCTGGCGCTCATCCGGCTGGCCGACAGGCGCTATCAGCTGATCTGGGCGACCCACCACCTCCTGCTCGACGGCTGGTCCTGGCCCTTGCTGTTCCAGGAAGTGGCGGCGCTCTATCGGGCCGGCACCCAGGGGCAGGAGCTGCCGCCAGCGGGGACGGAGCACTATCACGCGTATATCCGCTGGCTCGGCCGGCAGGACGCGCACCAGGCGGAGCACTTCTGGCGGCGGCTATTCGCCGGCTTCCCGGGCCCGCGCGCGCAGCCGCTCGCCACGCCCCGCAACGGACACGACGCGGATGCCGGTTATGGCGAGGACCAGGTCACCGTCGCGGTTGCGGATACCCGCGCCCTGCAGGCCTTCGCCCGCGCGCAGCATGTCACCGTCAACACGCTCGTGCAGGGGGCCTGGGCCCTGGTGCTGGGCAGCCTGGGCGCAGGGGAGGATGTGGTGTTCGGCGTGACCGTGGCCCACCGCCCCGCGGCCATCGCCGGAGCGGAAAGCATGCTGGGGCTCTTGCTCAATACGCTGCCCCTCCGGGTGCAGATCCGGCCCGCACAAGATCTGGGGTCCTGGTTACAGGACATCCAGGCGCAGCAGGCGGCCGCTTATGAATATGCGTATAGCTCGCCGGCCCAAATCCAGGCCTGGAGCGGCACCCCCGGCCCGCACCCGCTCTTTGAGACGACGTTGCGCTTCCAGAACTACCCGCTGGACGAGGCGTCGCTGCGCTGGGCCCCCGATCTGGAAATTACGGATGTAGAGTGGTCCGATTGGTGGCATTATCCGCTCAACGTGGTCGTGACGCCGGGCTTGCACCTGGGGCTCGCGATCAGTTATGATAAGCGCCAGTTCGATAGCGCCGCGATCCGGGCCATCCTCACGCAATTTCACGCGCGCTTGCAAGCGATCGCCCACACCGGGGACCCGGCCCGGCCCCTGGCCGATCTACTGCGCGGGGTCGACGACGTCTTAACCCTGGCCGGAGAGGCGTAAATGGCGAACGTGGCTAGCGCAACACGCCCCGGGCTGCGGCAGCGCCTGCTCAAGATTCAACCGGGCGAAGGGCGCCGGGTGGGGCTGATGATCGTCTACTCGACCGCCGGGATGGGCGGCGTAGTGACGATTGGCTTCGCCACGGGGAATGCCCTGTTCCTGAGCGGCATTCCGCCCACCGCCGTCCCCTATGCCTTGATCCTCCCGTCGATCGTCACCGTGCCGACCCTGCTTCTGTATAACTGGGTCGCGAGCCGGGTCCGGCTGGACTACCTGGTGATCGGCGCCACGGCGGTGATGCTGGCCGGCATTGGCGTGCTGCGCGCCCTCCTCGACTCCCCCTACAGCCGCAACAGCGCCGTGCTGGCCGGGCTCTATATCTGGGTGACGATCATGACCACCCTGATCACCACCCAGTTCTGGACGTTTGCGGGCCAGATCTTCAACCCGCGGGAAGCCAAACGTCTCTTTGCCCTGATTGCGCTCGGCGGCACCGTGGCCAACGTGGTGGCCGGGGCGATCTTGCAATCGATCGTGGCGTGGATCGGCGTCAAGAATCTGCTCTATGTGATGGGCCTGGGGCTCCTCACCTGCCTGTTCTGTGCGTGGGTGTTGGGGCGCCTGGAGCCGGGGGCGCGGGCGGTCGGACGGAGTGGCGCCGGGGTTCCCGGCGGGCGGGGCGGGGGGTCGGTCTGGCAGGATCTCCAGATCCTGCGCCGCTCGCCCTTGCTGCTGTCGATCACTGTCCTGGTCATCCTGGTGACCCTGCTGGTCAATATCCCGGCCTACCAGTTCGGCCTGGCGTTACAGCAGGCCTATAGCACGGACAGCCGGCAAATGGTGGGCATCTTAGGCGTGATTAGCTTCTGGTCGGGGCTCGCCGCGCTCTTCATGCAAGCCTATGTCAGCGACCGCGTCATGGGCCGCTTTGGGGTGATCCCGGCCCTGTTGTTCCTGCCGCTGGCGGCGGCCGGCAGCGCCGTGGCCCTGATGTTGACCGGCGGGGCGTTCTGGGCCGCGGTCTGGGCGCAGACCAATAACCGGACCGTGCGGCGGACGATCACCGACGCCGCGCTGAACGTGCTCTACCTGCCGGTGCCGGGCGAGGTCCGCGGCCGGGCGAAAGTGGTGACCGAGGGGATCAGCGCCGTCGCCGTGATCCTCCTGGGCGTGCTCATGCTTGTCTTGCAAAACGTCCCGTCCTGGACGTTCGTGCAATGGTCGTTGCCGACGCTGGCCCTCGCGGTCATCTGGCTGCTGGTGCTCGCGCGGGTGCGCAAGCAATATCTCCAGGCGCTGGCGACCAACGTCCACCGCCACCGGCTGCTCGCCGAAGAGGCGACCCTCGACGTGGCCGATCCGCAGACCTTGCCGCTCCTCACTACGGCGCTGCAACAGGACGATCCGCAGCAGGTGCTGTCGGCCCTGGAGCTCATCGCGACCGCCCCGCAGCTCGACTGGAGTACCTATGTCGCCCCCTTGCTCGGCCATCGATCGCCCGCCGTGCAGCGCCAGGCGCTCCAGTGCCTGGGCGATATCCACAGCACACGCTACCTGGACTCGATCCGGGGGCTGCTGGCGAGTCCCGACGAAGGCGTGTGCGCGGCCGCGATCGAGACGCTCTGCGCCCTGACCGGCCTGGGCGGCGTCCGCCAGGTCCTGCCTTTCTTACATGATCCACGCCCCCGGGTCCACGGGGCGGTGATTCTCGGCTTACTCAAGTACGGGGGGGCGGCCGGTATCCAGACAGCGCTGGGGCCGCTGGCGGCGCTGTTCGCCAGCCCCCAGCCCGCGCTGCGCCAGGCCGGGGCCTATGTCGTCGGCGCGATCGGCTTACCCCGCTACCATCACTTGCTCCAGCCCCTCTTCGCCGATCCGCAGCTGGATGTGCAAATCAGCGCGATCCGGGCCGCCGGCGAACTCCGGGCCCCGGCCCTCATCCCCGCGCTGGCCAAAAAACTGGGCAGCCGGCCGACCCTCATGCCGGCGGTCACCAGCCTGGTGCGCTATGGGCCAGGGATCGAAGTCATCCTCGGCGAAATGCTCGACAACCCGGCGACTCCGATCGAAACCCGGATCGAGATCCCCGCCACCCTCTGGCGGATCGGCACGCCTGCCGCAGCGGCCATCCTGCTCGATCATCTGCAGCAGCCGAACGAGGCGATCCGCAATGCGATCTATCTCGCGCTCGCCCGTATGCACGCGGGCGAGGACGCGGTGGTCGATGCGGCGGCCGTCCGCGCCGCCCTCGACGCCGAGATCCGGGCGGCCTATGCCTGGTATCTCATCCAGGCGAATCTCGGCGGGGCCGGGGGCGACTCGCTGCTCGGCGACGCCATCCTGACCCGCCGGGGCCGGGCCCTGGATCGCATTTTCTGGCTATTGAGCATTCTCTATCCCAGCCAGGCGCTCGAGCCGGTCCGCCAGGCGCTCGAAGAGCCCGGCGGCAACCGGCGCGCGCAGGCGATCGAGCTCCTGGATACGCTGCTGGGGCGCGAAGTCAAAGAATTGCTGCTGCCGCTGCTGGAGGGGTCCCCGGCGGCCGTCGTCGAGATCGCCCGCCGGCGCCTGTTGCTGCTCGATAAAACCGGAGTCGATCGCCTGCAGGAGCTGGTGACGAACCCGGACCCCTGGCTCCCGGCCTGTGCCCTGTTCACGATCGCCACCCTGGGCATGACCCCGCTGACCGAAGTGGTGCTAGAAGCTCGCAGCGCGGACGACTCCCTGATCCGCGAAGCGGCGGAAACCGCCTACCAGCGGCTCCTGCCCGCGGGTGCCGGAGTCCCGGCGCGCCCCGGCCAGAACGGCACGGGCCCCGCGGCTGCGCCGGGCCCGACGCTGTCCACGATGGAGCGGGTGGCCTTCCTCCGCGGCGTCGATTTCTTCAAAGCCGTCCCGGGCGAAACCCTGGTGCGCGTCGCGCAGATCGCCCAGGAAGTGGCGTTTGCGCCCGGCGAAACCTTCATCCAGCAAGGCGATCTGGGCGCCAGCCTGTACATCATCGTCGACGGCGAGGTCAGCGTGATCATCCCGGGGCTGGGCCAGGTCGCCTACTATAAAGCCAAAAGTGCGATCGGGGAGATGGCCCTGATCACCCGCAACCCGCGCACCGCCGACTGCCGGGCCGTCACGCGGGTGCTGGCCCTCAAGATCGAGCATGACGATTTCTGGGATGTCCTGAATAGCGAGCCCATCCTGGCGCAAGGGGTCATCCAGATGCTCGCCGGCCGGATCGACGCCGCCAATCAGAATTTACGCATCCACAAAGCCGGCGGCCTCGGCGGCGAGATCCCGCCGCGGGCGCTGGGGGCGGGGCGCGCGCTGCCCGCCGGCGCCGAGGGCGGATCGGCGATCTTGTCGACGATCGGGCGGGTCGCCGTGCTACGCAGCATGAGCCTCTTCGCCGCGGTGCCTGGCCGGGTGCTCATCCAGCTGGCCCACATCACGCAGGAGGTGGCCTTCAGCGCGGACGAGCCGCTGATCCAGCAGGGCGCGTTAGGCGAGCAGATCTATCTGCTCGTCGAGGGCGCGGTGGAGATCGTGCTGGACGGCTTCGGCCCGGTCGCCCATTTCGCCGCCCCGGCGATTGTCGGCGAGATGGCGGCGATCACGCGCCACGCGCGCACGACCACCTGCCGGGCCACCACGGATGGGCTGGCGCTGATCCTGGAGGCGGATGTCTTCTGGGAGCTGCTGGAGGACCAGCCGGCTTTCGCGAGCGGGATGATCCACTTGCTGGCCGAGCGCCTGGACGCGGCGGTCGCCACGCTGCGCCGCCAGGCGGCGGCCGCCGGCCCGGCCCGCTGACCGCCGCCCAGCCGCGGCGCCGGGCCGGCGGGTCAGGGCACGGGCTGGGCGATGAGCCCGGCCAGCAGCGCGAGGTTGCGGGCTTTCTGGGCGTCGCGCAACCGTTGCGCGGCCGGGGTAAAATAACGATGGCCGGCCAGGAACTGGAATTGGGCGCGATACCAGTGCTCGTCGGCAACGGTGTTGCCGAACGCGGCCAGCTCGGTGCGTAAATCGTGGTTGCGGGCCATAAAATCGGGCCGCCCCAGGAGATCGAGATCGGCGTCGGCCAGGATCGCGCCCAGGTGGTCGCGCGGCGACTGGGGCAAGCGGGTGGCGAGGATCATCTCGCCAACATGGGCGACCTGGGCCGGCGTGAAGCCAAAGGCCGGCAGCATCTCGGTCGCCATGCGGATACTGATCAATTCGTGGTTGACGGCCTGCTCGATAAACCCCAGGTCATGATAGTAGGCGGCGGTGCGCAGCAGGGCCAACTCCCGGCCCGCCACCCCTTCCAGGGCGGCCAGGCGCTCTACCGCGGGCACGACTTCATCGCGGGTATGCAACAAGGAGTGGTAGACCAGGACCGGCGCCAGCTCCCGCGTCAAGCGGTCCAGCGCACATTGATTCGCGCGGGCGTGTTCAGGTTGGCTCATCGGCCGCGGCCTTTCTATGCTGCGCTGCGAGACCTTGGCAGCCAGGACCGCCCACGTGGTCCCCCTGCCCCGGTATCATACTACCGCCAGGCGGCGCTGTCAAGCAGATCCGCCCGGCCGTATCGGATCGCTATATATGCTATAATAGCCGGAGCGCGCCTGCACCCATCCGCGCCCGCTGCTCCCGTGGTTTGATTGGCGCACCCCATGAGCCTAATCTGTCAGCCGGAGGTCAAACATGCCGGAGCTCCCGACCGGAACCGTTACCTTCCTTTTCACCGATATTGAAGGCAGCACCAAGCGCTGGGAGCAATTTCCCGACGCGATGCCGGCGGCCCTCGCCCGCCACGATGCGATCGTGCGCGGGGCCATTGCGGCGCACGGCGGCGCGGTGTTTCAGACCGCGGGCGACAGCTTCCTCGCCGCCTTCCCGACCGCCCCGGCCACGCTCGCCGCCGCCCTCCAGGCGCAGCGCACCCTGCAGCACGCGGCCTGGGAAGGCCCGGTCGGCGCCTTGCGCGTGCGCATGGCCCTCAACACCGGAGTCGCCGAGATCCGCGACGGAGTCTATCATGCCGAGTACCCCCTCAACCGGCTGGCCCGCCTGCTCTCGGCCGGCTACGGGAGCCAGATCTTGCTGGCCGGCACGACCGCCGACCTCTTACACGATAGCCTGCCCAACGACGTGGAACTGCGCGACCTGGGGGAACGGCGCCTGAAAGACCTCATCGGCCCGATGCCGGTCTGGCAAATTGTCACCCCGGACCTGCCCTCCGAGTTCCCCCCGCTGAAGACCTTGGATGCCCGCCCGAACAACCTGCCGATCCAACCCACGCCCTTCCTGGGCCGCGAGGCGGAGCTGGCCAGCGCGCAGGGCCTCCTTCACCGGCCGGACCTCGCCCTCTTGACCTTCACCGGCCCGCCCGGCAGCGGCAAGACGCGGCTCAGCCTCCAGCTCGCGGCCAACTTGCTGGATGATCTCAAGGACGGAGTCTTCTTTGTCGACTTTGCCGGGACCCGCCACCCCATCTTGCTGGCCTCGATTCTGGCTGGCGCCGTCGGGGCCAAAGAAGCGGCTGGGTTGCCCTTGCTGGAGAGTTTGAAGGATTTCATCCATGGCAAACACTTGCTGCTGGTGCTCGACGGCATTGCGCCCGCGGCCCCGGTCGCCCCGCTCATCGCCAGCTTGCTGGAGGTCAACCCCCGGCTGAAGATCCTGGCGACCAGCGGGGGGCCGGTCGCACTGGAAAGCGCCCGCGCCTACCCCATCCCGCCCCTGGCCGTGCCCAATCCGTGGGACCTCCCCCCGCTCGATCCCCTGGCGCGCTATGAAGCGATCGCGCTGTTCAGCGCCCGGGCGCAGACCAGCCAACCGGACTTCCAGGTGACGGAAGCCAGCGCCCCGATCGTCGCCGAAATCTGCTACCGGCTGGGCGGGATGCCGCTCGCCATCGAGCTCGCCGCGATGGGCATGGCGGACGGCACCCCGGACACCGTGCTCCAGCAGTTGGCGCCCCCGGCGGCCCCGGGGTTCGCCACGAACGGGGCGCAAGATCCCGCCCCGAGTCCGCCCATCCTTGACCAGGTCCTGGCCTGGAGTTATCAGCGCCTGGACCCCCCCGCCCAAACGCTGTTACAGCAACTCACCGTGTTCGTGGGCGGCGGGACCGGGGATGCGATCACCGCCGTGCTCCAGCCGCCGGAATCGGACGCCGCCGGCGCGGCGCCGCCGGATGCGGCGGCGCTCCCGGGGGCGGACCCCCGCGCCGCCGCGTTGTCCCAATTGGTCACGCGGGGTTTGGTGCGCCAGGAAGGCACGGGGCCCCATGCCCGCTACACCCTCTTAGAGCCGATCCGGGCCTACGCCGAGGACCAACTGGCGGCGACGGGGGCGGCCGAGGCCTTGCACCGGCAGCATGCGGCGTATTATCTCGCGCTGGCCGAGGCGACGACCCAGCTCGCCGGGCGGCAGCTCCTGACCGGCTATGCCCGCCTGGCCGGCGAGCAAGACAATCTGCGGGCGGCCCTGGCCTGGGCCCTCGACAGCGGCGCCCTCGACACGGCCGCGCGTCTGAGCGGGGCATTGCGCTATTTTTGGACCGATCGCGGCTATTGGACGGAGGGGCGGTACTGGCTGGACGCCATCGCCGCGGCGGCGGATTCCGCGGCGGCGCTCCCGCCGGCCGGGCGGGCGCACGTGCTGGAATGGGCCGCGCGGCTGGCCCTGCGCCAGGGCGACTACCCGCAGACCATCCGCTATTTCGACGAGAGCTTATCGATTTGCCGCCAGCTCGACGATCGCGCGTATGTGTCCACCTTGCTGGAGGATCTGGGCGATGTCGCCCTCTACACAGGCGACTACCCCCGGGCGCAGGCCCTGTTTGAAGAGCGCCTGGGCCTGGAACAGGAGCTGGGGCACCGGCCGGCGATTGTCGCGCCCCTGGCCAACCTGGCCGCGATTGCGCTCTATAGCGGCGATTATGCCGCGGCCCGCACCCGGGCCGAGGAGGCCCGCGCGCTGGCAGCCGAAGCGGCCGATCCCCAGCTCGGGGCCACGACCCGTAATATCCTGGGCAGTGCCGTCCTGCTCCAGGGCGATGCGGCGGCGGCCCAGAGCTCGTTTGCCGAAGCCCTGGTCCTGGCCCAGCAGGCCGGCGACCGGCTCCTCATCCTCTATGCCCTGGCCGGCGTGGCCGGCTCGCTGGGCCGGCAAGGCCACACGGCAGAGGCGGCCCGCTTGTTCGGCGCGTTTGATTCGCAACGATCGGGCCTGGGCCGCCCCCTGCCGACCGGGCTCCAGGCCCTCACCGAGCAAATGATCGCTGAAACCCGCACGACGCTCGACGCCGCGACCTGGGCCACCGCCTGGACCGAAGGGCAGGCGCTGACTCTCGAAGCCGCCTGCCGCTACGCTATCGATACCGTGGCCGCGATTCCCGCCTAGCGCTGCGCATAAAGGACCGCACGCATGCACGCAACCGATTTGCTCCTCTGGGGCATCGTCGCGCATCTGATCGCCGATTGGCTCTTGCAGAATGAGTGGATGGCCAATAATAAATCGAGTCTGCGCCACCCGGCGGGCTGGGTGCATGGAGCCATCCATGGTCTGGCCTTACTGTTCGTCTTCTCCCCGCTGGTGGCGCTAGTGCTGGCCCTGGCCCATGTGCTGGTCGATACCCGCCAGCCCCTGGATTGGTGGCGGCGCTTCTTCCGCCAGACGACGAGCGGCACGATCTTTCCGCCGTTCGCCATGTGGGAAGACCAGACCGTCCATATCGGTTGCCTGGCCCTGGCCGCCCTCCTGGTGGGGCGGCCGTGACGCCCCGCCCCGGCTACTTGGCGGCCGGGCCGTCCCCCCCGATGCTCCATTGCGGCGCGTCGCCCCCGATGGCCGCGGCCGGGCTGTCTCCGCCAATATACCAGACGGGCGCGTCCCCGCCGATCGCCCAGCCCTGGCCGCCGGCGACGGCCTCTAATTCGTAATCCTCCAGCGCGCCATCCGCCCCCACCGTCCGGCGCGGGGGCAGCACCAGGTAGACCAGGTCCGTCGTCTCTTCGACCGCGCGGACCTGGAGGGTCAGGGGCAGCCGGGCGCCAGGATGGATGCGGTCCAATTCGCGCTCCAGCACGGCCTTCGGGTTCGTCAGCAACTCGTGGCGATACAGCTCGTTGTCGGCGGCTTTGGCGAGGATGCGGGCCTGAAATTCGCGCCAGGTCTCTCCCTCAGGGGTCGGCATAATAAGGTGCCTCCTTCTCGTTCTTGTATCCAACGGCCTTGTCTATGGCTCTTAGCATAACACACTCGCGATCAGAAAGCGATCAGGGCCAGCCCAAGGACTATCTGCGGGCTTGTGCGATACTGGGGAATCAGGGGCGGCAGCGCCTTCTACTCTCCTGTGCTCCATTGCCAGGGGGTATGCGGCGAGGTGTTTCCATACTATGCGCGCCTCTGGCGCGAGGTAGGCTCAGGCGCACATGTTGTGCGCCGGGCTAAGCGAGAGGAGCAATATGATGCAAAGGAGCGATTGGCGTTTCCCGATGTTAGTCCTGCTCGTGGTCAGTTTATCGAGTGAGCCCCTGTTCTCACCGATCTCGGCGTCAACAACGCCTGCTAACTGCTCTCCAGGCTGGAATGCTGCGCCCCCTGATGCGACAGAGTCGATCGCTCTCCTGGGAGTCGCCGCCGTGACGACCAATGATGTTTGGACGGTCGGTGAGATCGGCCTGGGTATCGATACGCAGGCCCTCATCGAGCATTGGAACGGCAGCCAATGGAATGTTGTCCCGAGTCCCCGCCCCGTTCCAGGTCCCTATCCCGTAGGAGTCCGACTGGATAAAGTAGCGGCGATCACGGCCAATGATGTCTGGGCGGTGGGATCCTATAACGACTTGGGGCGCGCCCTTGTGGAGCACTGGGATGGGGCTAGTTGGACGATCATCCCCAGCCCTAATCCCGGAGCTATCGGATATGGCAGTTATTTTCTGGGGCTCGCCGCCCGCGCCACGGATGACGTTTGGGCTGTGGGCGCCTTTCAATTTG
>DATGEF010000653.1:0-5785 GCA_035310405.1 Chloroflexia bacterium
ACGGGCCGAGGAAGTCCTGGCAGTAGGAGTGCTGGAAGGCGGCCGCGACATCGGCGATCTGCATATTGCCGCGCCAGCCCGCCGCGTCATACTTGGCATCCGGCGCGTGCCAGTACAGGGGGTCGACATGCGGCTTGAGCAGCACCTGGAAGCCCAGGTCGCGGGCCTCCTGGCAGGTGGCCCGGACGTCGGCCAGCGGCGTGGTATTGCCGACCAGCCCCAGGTTCAGCTTGCCCCCCTCGTCGAGGTCGGCAAAGATGTACTGGTCGGCGTGCTGGTTGAGGGGAGGCGGCACCGGCAGTACGTCGTGCTTCGGATTGTTCGGGTCCAGGCGCAGGATGCAGTATTGGTGAGGGACGATGGACACGGCGTCGGCGCCGGCGTTGCGCAGCCGCTGCAGGGTCGCCGTCAGGCGGTTTTTGTCCACGGGGTGATACAGCCGAATGGTGATGCCACGATACATGCTGGGGGCCTCCTTATAATAGGGAGATCATAGGAGTCGGGCGCAATGAGTCATCCACGAAGCGCACGAAGCGACACGAAGAATACGTTTTGGCCCACGCGTCTCGGGACTCTCCGAACCCCTGCGCCCCTTCCCGAACGCGGGAAGGGGCGCAGGGGGACGCTCCAGTGCGGGCCGCCCGGCCCTCTGCCCTGCCAGGGTCTTGCGGGTCCATGTAGATGTTCCGAGTATGAGTTGGGCGAGTGTTTGCTACCCGGATTGTAGCAGATGGCTCCCCGCAGGGCAAGCGCGCCCTTGCTAGGGCGCGGTGATGGCGAGATAGACGATCTTGCTGATCTGGCCGCGCGTGGCGTCGGCGCCCTCGCGGAACGTGCCGTCGGCGTAGCCGCTGATCAGGCCCCGATGGTACGCCGTTTCGATGACGGGGTAGAACGGGTCGCTCGGCGGCACATCGCCGAAGTGGGGGCCCCCGGTCGTGTCGATCGCCCACCCCTGCGCGCTCACGACGATCTTGCTCAGCTGGCCGCGCGTCACGTTGGCCCCCCCACGGAAGGTACCGTCGCCGTAGCCGCTGATCAGGCCCCGATTGTACGCTGTTTCGATGACCGCGTAGAACGGGTCGCTCGGCGGTACATCGCCGAAGTGGGGGCCGCCCGTGGTGTCGATCGGCCAACCTTCCGCGCCGACGACGATTTTGCTGAGCTGGCCGCGCGTGGTGTTGTTGTAGGGTCTGAACGTGCCGTCGGCGTAGCCCGAGATCGCACCATGACAGGCCAAGTAGAGCACCGGCCCGGCGAAGTAATCGGTCGGTTGCACATCGCTGAAGCTGATGGGGCAGGGCGTGGCGCTGGCATCTGGCGTGGCCGTGGCCCCACCCGGCGTCTGGGTGGGGAGCGGGGTCTGGCCGGGTGGGGGCGTGGCGGTGGGGGCCGGCGGCCCCGGGGTGGCGGTCGCCGGGGCGGCACAGCCCGTGCGGGCGGCCAGCACGCTCATCTGCGGGCGGTCGGTCACAGTGGGCCAGGTGCCGGACGGCTCCACCGAGAGCCGGTAGGCGTCGCCCCACCAGGGCCCGGCCGACCAATCGTTGCCGCCCAGGATGACGTCGTCGCTCTGCTGCAGGTAAGCCAGCGCGTTGTCGAGCAAGGTCAGCCAGCGCGGATCGTCGTTCGGCACCCCGTACTCGGTGAGGACGCCCGGCAGGTTGTTGGTGCGCAGCCAGGCAACGAAGGGCTGGAGCCGATCCACGCCGAGCGTGGGATAGGCCCCCTGCGCGTCATAGCTCTGGGTGTACGCCCCGCTGTTGTCGCCGTCGAAATACTGGTGCGCGTCGAAGATCAGATGCTGGGCCGGGTCGTGGAGCGTTCTTAGCGCGTCGTTGCCGTTGGCGACCCAATTCGCGGCCTCCGACCAGCCGTCGCCCGGCACCAGGATCGGCGCCGCCGTATCCGCCGCCCGGATGCCGTCGATCCCCGCCTGCGCGCCCCCGGTGACCCAGAGGCCCCCGGTGTCGTGCGGCTCGGTGTCCAGCGAGTAGCCGTAGAGGCCCGCATGGCTGGCGAAGTGAGTCGCCATCCGCCGCCAGAAGTCCGTGAAGGCCGTATAGGGAACCTGGGGCGAGCCGATAACGTAATCCGTGCCGGCGATGTTGCGCCGCGCGAAGTTGTGCGGCGCGAGGATGACGGCCATGCCATGGGCCGCGGCATTGGCCAGTACCTGGTCGATCAGGCCGAGGTCCGCCGCCGTGAGCGGGCCGTTGAGGTTGTGCTGCAGGCGCTCCCACTGCACAGGCAGGCGGATCAGGTCCAATCCCTTGCTGTGGAAGTAATCCATCTCCCAGGCGTTATAGAACCCGGCGGCGTCAATGCCGGGGTAAATGTAGTCGTTGCCATAGACGCCGGGGAAGGGCGGGCTACCGAACTCGCCGCCGCTTAAGTTGACGCCGAACTGCGGGCAGCTGGTGGGGTGGCGCGGCGCCGGGGGGCGCGCCGGTGCTGCGCGTCCCCCGCTGGGCGCCAGGGCGCCCAACAGGGCCAGGGCCACGGCGATCCCGGCGGCAAGCCGGAGGTGGGTCAGCAATCGGGGAGGGGTGAGCATGGGCTACTCCGTGGTGATCATGCTGGCGGCCACCAACTCGGCGATGTCTTGCAGCTTCAGCTGGCCTTCGACCCCCTGGCCTTTGATCCCGTCCTGGAACATCGAGGTGCAGAACGGGCAGCTGGACGCCAGGGTGCTCGCCCCGACTTCCTGGACGTCGATGATGCGGTTCTGGTTCATGCGCCGGCCGTTACGCTCTTCGAGCCACATGCGCCCGCCGCCCGCGCCGCAGCAGCGCGCCGTTTCTTTGCTGCGCTGCATCTCGACGAGATGCAGGCCGGGGATGGCGCCGAGCACCTCCCGGGGTGCGTCATACCGATCGTTGTAGCGGCCCAGGTAGCAGGGATCGTGGAATGTGATCGTCTGCTCGACCGCCGTGCCCAGCTGCACACGGCCGGCTTTGATCAGGTAGTTAATGAACTCGGTGTGGTGCAGCACCTCGTAATTGCCGCCCAGCTGTGGGTATTCGTTCTTGATCGTGTTGAAGCAGTGCGGGCAGGCGGTAACGAGCTTGGTCACCTTGAGTTCGTTCAGCGTCTCGATGTTGCTCTGGGCCAGCACCTGGTAGAGGTACTCGTTGCCGGGCCGGCGGGCAGGATCGCCGCAGCAGGACTCGCTCTTGCCCATGATCGCGAACTTGACGTTGGCCTGCTGGAAAATGGCCGCCAGGGCCCGGCTGATCTTCTGGTTGCGCTGGTCGAACGAGCCGAGGCAGCCCACCCACCAGACGACTTCGAGCGCGGCCACGTCTGCGACCTCAGCCACTTCCGGGATATGGAGGTCCGCGGCCCACTTACTGCGCGTCGAGTTGTTGAACTGCCAGGGGTTGCCGTTCTGTTCCAGGTTGCGGAAGGTCCGCGCCAGCTCGTCGGGTATCCGGCCTTCCTGCATCACCAGGTTGCGGCGCATATCGACGATCTTCGGCACGTGCTCGATGAACACCGGGCAGGCCTGCATGCAGGCGCGGCAGGTGGTGCAAGACCAGAGCGTCTCGTCCATGATCACGCCGCCGGCCAGGGGCATCGTCGCCGCCGCGACCAGCGATTGCACGGCGGTCACTCCGGCGCCTGCCGCCGCGGCCGGGACGGGCGCGTGCTGGCGGGCGGCGACCCGCGCCGGGCCGGCGGTCAGCACATGCTCTTGCAGGTCGAGGATCAGCTTCTTCGGCGAGAGCGGCTTATCGGTGGCCCAGGCCGGGCACGCATCCTGGCAGCGGCCGCATTCGGTGCAAGTGTAGAGGTCCAGGATGTCTTTGCGGCCCAGGTCTTCGATCCGGCTCGCGCCGAGGGGCTCCTCGTTCTCGATGCGCTGCTCGATGTCCTTCACCAGCGGCAGGGCCCCTTTGGGCGTCAGGTCATAGAAGAAGACGTTGAGGGGCGAGGTAAAGAGGTGTAAATGCTTGGAGTAGCCCAGGTAGACCAGGAAGCTGAGGATCGTGGCGACATGCACCCACCAGGCGGCATCGTGCAGCACCAGGATCCAGCCGCTGGCCGGGGTGGCGCCGAGGGCCTCGAACAGTGTCGCCAGCGCGGTGGAGAAGGGCCGGAACAGCCAATCGTGCGGCGCGGCCCCGCGGACGATCTCGGCCGCGCCGATCAGGAACAGGGTGATCATCAGTTCGCCGATCAGGGCGAGAATGATCGGGCCTTGCTTGTCGCGGCTCAGGCGCTCCGGCTGCGTCACGTAGCGGCGGTAGAAGAAGGTCGCGAGCGCAATCAGCACCAGGGCCTGGGCCAGGTCCTGCAGGAACATAAACCAGGTGGCGTGGCCGACGAGCGGGATATGCCAGCCCGGGACCAGGGCCGACAGAAAGAGGTCCAGTGCGCCGATCTGGATAATCAGGAAGCCCCAGAAGGTGATCGCGTGCGCGACCCCGGCCGCGGTGTACTGGTTCCAGAGCCGGAACTGGCCCAGCACGTTCGTGTTGAATAGGGCGAGGCGCTCGGGCAACCGGTCGACGCGGGGCTGGGCGCGCCCCAGCATCGCGTAGCTGTAGAGCTGCCGCGCCCGGTAGCTGAACCAGCCGATCGCCGTCGCCATCATGGCGATCAGGATCAGCCGCGGGATCAGGTCGACTGTGGGGACCATAACTTACTGGCTCTTGCGCCGCGCGAGCTCGGCATTCAGGGCCGGCACGATCTTGAACAGATCGCCGACGACGGCCAGGTCGGCGAACTGCATGATCGGGGCTTCCGGGTTGTTGTTGATCGCGATGATCGTGCCGCTGGTCTGCATACCGACTTTATGCTGGATCTCGCCCGAGATGCCGACGGCCAGGTAGAGCTTCGGCTTGACTGTCTTGCCGGTCTGACCGATCTGGTAGGCATAGGGGATCCAGCCGGAGTCGACGACGGCCCGCGTGGCGCCGACGGCGCCGCCCAGGGTGGTGGCCAGCTCCCGCACCAGGTCGAAGTTCTGGGCCTCGCCCAGCCCGCGGCCGCCGGCGACGATCACCGAGGCTTCGGCCAGGTTCGGCACCCCGCCCTGCACCGTTTTGCGCTCGACAATGCGGATCTGGGTGGGCGTGCCCGCCGGGACGGCCACTTCTTCCACCTGCGCCGTGCCCTCGCCGCGCTTCAGGTCGAACGAGCCCGGATTGACGATCACCAGGCCAGGCTGCTGGCTATCGACCGTGAAGACGCTGCGTACCCGTAGCGCGCCGCTGAAGGCCGGGATCAGCACCTCGGCTTTGCCGTCGACCACTTGCAGCGCGGCTACGTTGGCCTCTACGCCCAGGCCCAGCTTGCCGGCCACCCGGCCGGCCCAGTCCTTGCCGAGCGGGCTGCCCGGCAGCAGCACCAGCCACGGATTGTGCTGGCCGATCAGCGCGGCCAACACGGCGGCCGGCGGGCCGATCAGCTCCTCCTGGCAGCGGGGATCGGGGCAATAATAGACCTGGCTGAGGCCGTAGGCGCCGAGAGATTCGGCGGCCGCGCGCGGCCCGCAGACCACGCCCACGGCGCGCCCCCCCAGCGGCCCGGCGATCGCGGCGGCCTGGCTGGCCAGCTCCAGGCCCAGCCGCTTCGGCTTCCCCTGGGCGTCGACCTCGACCATGACGAAAATGTCGCGTGTGGTGCTCAACGAACAGCCTCCTGTATTACGCCCTTAGATCAACTTGCGGGCGGCCAGGAAATCGGCGATCGTCCGGGCCGTCGTCTCGGGGTCTTCGGCGACATAGACCTGGGTCTGGCGGGCCGTCTGCGGCTTCTCGCTGCCGACCACGGCCGT
>DATGEF010000654.1:0-4598 GCA_035310405.1 Chloroflexia bacterium
ACCCGCGCCGCGATCAGTTCGGTCAGCTCCTGGAGGGAGCGGACGAACTCGTCCAGCGCCCGCATCCGTAACGCGGGTTCCTGAAAGATCAAGGCCGCCCGTTCCCGCTGCTGCGCCACCTCGGCGGCCGGCAAGTCGGCAAACACCGCGCGGAAGCCGGCGCGCAGGGCCGCGATCGGCGGCAACTCGGCGGGCTGCGCCCGAAAGGCCGCGAAGAACAACGGGTCAAGCACGTCGTACAGCACGACGTCTTCCTTCGTCGGGAAGTAGCGGAAGAAGGTGCTCGGCGAGACCTCAGCCGCCGCGGCGATCTGCTCCACGCTGGTCGCCGCGTAGCCCTGCGCGCCAAACAGCCGCAGGGCGTGCTCCTGGATCGCCGCGCGCGTTTTGGCCTTCTTGCGCTCGCGCAACCCGATCACGGGACCCGCGTCAGGATCGGACAACTTCATGCCTTAATTGTACTCCAGCGGCGTCCGTTGCGCCAGGCTCCGCCACCCGCCGCGGCAAGAAGGCCAGCGCGAGTACCAGGGCGGCCAGCGCCAGGCCGGCACAGACCCACAGGGCGGCGTCCAGGCCGGCCACGAAGGCCTGGCGCACCGAGTCGGCCAGCGCGGCCGAGCCAAGCTGCCGGGCGATCGCCAGCCCGCCGTAGACACTTTGCTGCACGGCGGCGGCGGCCGGCGCCGGCAACCCGGCCAAAGCGAGGTGATCCCGATAGCCGGCGTTGAGGGCCGCGCCCAGGATCGCCACGGCGAACGGCGCCCCGACTTTCTGGACCGCCTGCATCAGCGCCGAGCCCACGCCGCTGCGCTCCGCCGGCAGCGCCCCCAGCGCCGCATTGGCCGCCGTGGCCAGCGCGAGCCCGGTGCCGGCGCCGGTCACCGCCGTCCAGACCGCGGTGAATCCGTCCCCGCTGCTCAGGCTCGTCGTGCCCCCCGCGATCATCGCCCCGGCCAGCACGGCGAACCCGCCGGCCACCGTGAGCTTGGCGCCGGCCCGGGCGGCGACCCGGTCGGCCACCCCCGCGCCGACGACCAGCCCGGCGATCACCGGCAGCAGGCGCAGGCCCGCGCCCTGGGCATCCACCCCGAGGACGGCCTGCCAGTACTGCGAGAGCGCGAACATCACGCCGAACAGCGGGAAGATGCCCACGGCGGCCAGGAGGGTCCCCCAGGTGAAGCTGGGCGAGCGGAACAGCCCGAGGTCCACCAGCGGTTGGCCGGCCGGGCGCCGGCTCACGCGCCGCTCCCAGAGGACGAAGGCCCCCAGCAGCAGCACCCCGCCGAGCAGCGGCCCCAGCGCGCCGGCGTCGCCCCAGCCCTGCTGGCCCCCCTGGATGATCCCGTAGATGATCCCGGCCAGGCCCGCGCTGGAGGTCAGCACGCCGAGCGGATCCAGGCCCGGGCGGACGGGGCTGCGCGACTCCGGCAGCAGCGCGAGCGTCGCGACGATCGCCAGCCCGACCACCGGCACGTTGATCAGGAACACGGTGCCCCACCAGAAGTGGGTGAGCAGCCAACCGCCGAGGAGGGGCCCGATCGGCAAAGAGACGAAGTTAGCCGCGGCCCAGATGCCGACCGCCCGTGGGCGCTCCTGCTCGGCAAAGAGCACCGGCAGCACCGCCAGCGACAGCGTGACCAGGAAAGCCGCGGCGAGCCCCAGCAGCAGCCGCGCGGCGATGAACGCGCCCGCCGACGGAGCGTAGGCGCAGGCCAGCGAGCCGGCCCCGAAGACGGCGAGCGCGCCGAGCAGCATCCGCCGGCGCCCGTAGCGGTCGCCGAGCAGGCCGGCCGGCAGCAGCATCGCCGGGACCGCGAGGCTATAGGCGGCGACGAACCATTGCAACTCGGCGCTGGAGGCGTGCAGCGCGCCGGCCAGGGCCGGCAGCGCCAGGTTGAGTACCGTGGCGTCGATGCCGACGACCACGACGACGAGGGTGAGGGCGACGAGCGCCCACCACTTGCGGTTGCCTAATGTGTCCATAGCCGTGATCCTCCTTGCGCGTGTTCCCCTGGCAGGGCGGACGGCGCGCGCCGTCCGCCCCACCGGCGATAATATTGGCCGTTTCAATCTTTTGTGTTCTTATATCTATTGAGAGTATATCACAAATGATTGTTACTGTCAATATATTGTGCCGCCTGCCGACGAAGTTCTGAGTCAAAAGTCCTGCGTTCAAAGTATGCTGATCCGCGCGCCCCGCCCGCCTTCCTCCCCCGCCCCGCCCCCCCCTCCCTCCTTTCGGCGGGCTCCGCGCCATCCTTTTATTTTCTATACTGAACCCAGCTAACACACCACGCGTGCTCGCCCACCCCGCAGACCGGGGTTAGCCGCGCGGCGCGGGGTGGTGACGGATCGCGGTGGCGAAAGGGTTAGTAATGAGGCGCACACCTCCAAACAAAGAAAGGTTACCTATGCGTACCTGGTTGTTTGCCTGTCCATTTACCGACTTTGCGCGGGCGCGGCAGTGGCGGATCATCAATAGCGTCCTGCTCGGCGCCATCGGGGCCTTCGGCGTCAGCTTGCTGCTGGTGCTGGCGGTGAGTCTCTTCACCCCGCGAATAGGCCCGGCCGACCTGCTGATCATGGGCGGCGTCTTCCTGCTGACCCTGGGCGCCTATGGCCTGCACCGCGCCGGCCACAGCACCACCGCCGCCTGGCTCGTCATTGTGACGCCCGGCCCAGCGATGAGCTTCTTGAGTACCCTGTTCTTCACCCCGGTGGGCCGGACCGTGGTGCAAGTGTACCTGGTGATTCCCATTCTGCTGATCAGCCTGTTCTTTTCCTGGCGCGCCACCGTGATCGGCGGCGGCCTGATCCTGGCGGGGGTGGCGGCGATCCAGGCGCTAATGCCCTGGCCGCCGGGCGTGCAGAGCCTCAGCATCGTCACGTTTCAGACGGGGCTGCTGTTTGTGGGGGTCTTAGTTGCCATCGCCATCGCCCTCTCGGCGGCGGCGAGTTCCCAGGTCGCCTGGGCGCTGGACCAATTGACCACCTGGAACGCCGGGCTCGAACAGACGGTCGCCACCCGCACCCACGAACTGCAAGCGGCGCTGGCGAGCGCCGTCGCCGCGCGCCGCACCGCCGAGGAGGCCCAGACGGTCGCCGAAGCCGCGAACGCCGCCAAAAGCCAGTTCCTGGCGAACATGAGCCACGAACTGCGCACGCCGCTCAACGCCATCCTCGGCTACAGCGATCTGCTGGCCTCCGAGGTGCGCGCCGGAGGCACTCCCGATGTGCTGCCCGATTTGACCAAGATCCAAACCGCGGGCCAGCACCTGATCGCCCTGATCACCGACATCCTGGATCTCTCGAAAATCGAGGCGGGCAAGATGGAGCTGGACTATCAGCCCCTGGACCTTGGGGAGCTGCTGGCCACGGTGGTTGCCACGGTGCAGCCCCTGGTGAGCCAGCGGGGCAACACCCTGCTCTATACTGCGCCCCCGGCGCTGGGCCCCCTGGCGAGCGATGCGACCAAGCTGCGCCAGATCCTGCTCAATTTGTTGAGCAACGCCGCCAAGTTCACGACCCAGGGCACCATTGAGTTGACCGTGGCGCCCCTCCCGGCGGCCGATGGGGCTGAGGCGATCGGCTTCACCATCCGCGACACCGGCATCGGCATGACCGAAGAGCAGGTCGCGCGGATCTTCCAGGAGTTTTATCAGGCCGAATCCTCCTTCGCGCGGCGCTATGGCGGCACCGGGATCGGCCTGGCCCTCAGCCAGCGGCTCAGTCGGTTGCTGGGCGGCCTGATCACCGTCACCAGCACGCCCGGCCACGGCTCCACTTTCACGCTGACGCTGCCGCTCACCCGCCGCGCACCGGTCGCCCCGCCCCGCGCGCCGGTGCGGGTCAGCGGCGCCCCAGACGCGCCGCGCCTGCTGTTGATTGACGACGATCCGGCGACCTGCGAGTTAATCGCGCGCTACCTGGTCCCGGAGCACTGGCAGGTGATCGCGGCGCCGGACGGGCCGACGGGCTTGCGGTTGGCGGCGGAGCAGCCGCCCCAGGTGATCCTGCTGGACATCATGCTGCCGGGGATGGATGGGTGGGCGGTGTTGAGCGCGCTGAAGGCCGATCCGCAACTGGCCCCGATCCCGGTCGTCCTGGAATCGATCGTCGGGAATGCGGCGTTGGGCTTCGCGTTGGGGGCGGTGGGGTATCTGCCCAAGCCGCTACGGGCGCCCGAGTTGATCCGCGTGGTGCAGGCTCAGCGCGCGGTGGGCACCCTAGTAGACGCCGAGGTGAGCGCATGAAACCGATCCTCATTATCGAAGATCAGCCGATGAACGCGGAGGTCATGGAGCGCTACCTGCACCGGGAGGGGTACGAGACGATCACGGCCGCCACGGGCCAGGCCGGGCTGGATCTGGCGCAGCGGGCGGCGCCGTGGTTAATCGTGATGGATATCGGGTTGCCGGATCTCGACGGGTTGGAAGTGACGCGGCGCTTGAAAGCCGATCCGCGCACGCAGCACATCCCGATCATCGCGGTGACGGCGCATGCACATGCCACCGACCGGGCGGCGGCCTTCGCCGCCGGGTGTGATGATTACGAAACCAAGCCGCTCAACTTCCCACTCTTGCACACCAAGATCGGCC
>DATGEF010000655.1:0-17719 GCA_035310405.1 Chloroflexia bacterium
CGTCGACGATCAGGGGGGCGAGGGTGGGGGCGCGGGCCGGCAGGCAGGCCCAGAGGATGGGCTCGGGCGCGGCCTGGTAGGCGGCGACCAGCGCGGCGAGGTCGGCGGGGGCGGCGGAGCCCGGGTCATAGACGCGCAGGCGCAGGCCGCGGGGCGGCGTCTCGGCGTCCGGCGCGAGCAGGATCTGGGTGGCGCCCATGGCCGGGCCCGGCTGCGGGGCGGGCTCCGGCTCCCAGCGTAGGATCTGGCCGCCTTGCCCGGCGAGGTACTGCTCGATATGCAGGCGGGCTTCCTGCGCCAGGATCAGGGCGCGATAGCCGGGCACCGGCAAGTGCGCCAGCCGCGGGTAGGCCGGGGCGCCCAGCTGGGCATGGCTGCGGGCGGTGAGCAGGTAGACGCCCCGGTAGCGCAGAAAGGGGATCGGGAGTTTGGCCACCTGCAGGTAGCCGTCCGCGACCAGCCGGCGCAGCTCCAGCTCGGTCGCCGGCCGGCCCGTGGTGATCCAGAGGTGGTGCTGAATTTGCGGCGCGCTGGCCAGGCCCCCCGCCCCGATCCAGCGGATGAGGCCGGCCGCCGGCGCGGCCAGGGGCGGGGCGGCGGGGGGGCGGGGTGGGAGCGATGGGCCCATCGCGCGACTCCTTGGTTCCGGACGGGAAGTTCCCCCTAGATCTACACCAAGTTGCCGTCCCCGTCAAGCCGGGGTGTGCGCGCGTGCGCGCGACGCTTGGCGCGCCGTTATCTATAATAGACGATCCAGAAAGTGCCTGGCCCCGCGGCCCAGGCGGCGGGCGCAGAAAAGTGAGTAGCGTATGCCGACGAACACCATGACGATTTTACCCACGGGCGTGGAGGGGCTGGATACCATCCTCGGCGGCGGCATCCCCCAGGGCAGCCTGCTCATGGTGGTGGGCGCGCCGGGGACGGGCAAAACGATCCTGCTCCAGCAATTGTGCTTCGCCTGGGGCCGGCGGCATCGCGCGCCGCCGGCCCCCGCGGCCGATCCCCGGGGGCGCGCCCTGGGGGCCGGCAAGGCCATCTACTTCAGCACCCTCTCGGAGCCGCACGATAAGCTGATCGAGCATATCAGCCAGTTCGACTTTTTCGACCCCGGCCTGCTGCAGGAGCACGTTAAGCTGCTTTCGCTGATCAGCATCATGGACAAGGGCCTGGCCGCGGTGGGTGACGTCATTATCGAGACGGCGCGCCGCGACCAGGCCCGGCTGGTCTGTCTCGACAGTTTTGCCGCCCTGGCCACGCTGGCGGCCGATAGCGACGAGCTACGGCGCTTCCTCTACCGGCTGTCGTCGCAGCTGCGCCTGTTGCAGATGACCGTCCTGGTCTCGCTGGAGCGGACGCTGGGCGCGTCGTCGGGCAGCGCGGTCACGGAGGCCGATCTGACGGTGGCCGACGGCATCCTCGGCCTCTACAGTCGCATGGTCGGCGCGCGTGAGTACCTGCGCATCGAGGTCCGCAAGCTGCGCGGCATGGCGCGGCGGCCGGGCCTGCACACTTATGCCCTTGGGCCGCAGGGCATGACGATCTACCCGCGCATGGAATCCCTGGTCGGGCCGCGCCTTGATTTTGCCGGCGCCAGCCGGACGGCGGACCGCCTGCAGCTGGGCCTGCCCGAGCTGGAGCAGATGCTCGGCGGCGGGCTGCCCCGCGTCTCCTCGACGCTGGTCGCCGGGTCTCCAGGCACGGGTAAAACGCTGCTCAGCCTGCATTTTCTGCTGGCGGGGGTGCGCCAGGGGGAGCCGGGCCTGTATGTGGGGTTCCAGGAGACGGCCGCCGAGCTGATCGGCAAGGCCGCCAGCTTCGGCCTCGACCTGCCGGGCGCCGTCGACGGCGGCCAGATCCAGCTGCTGCCGCTGGCGTCGGTCGAGCTGGAGCCGGACCAGGTGGCCGCCGCGATCCGCGCGATCGTCGAGGCCCAGGGCGTCCGGCGGGTGGTGCTCGACAGCTTTGCCGAGCTGGAACGCGTCTGCCACGTCGACGGCCGCAGTCACGACTTCGTCGCGGCGCTGGCCACCTATTTCAAGCACCACGAGGTGACGGCGCTCTATACGCACGAGATCTCCAAGGTCATCGGCCCCGAGCTGGACCTGAGCGATACGGCGTTCATGGCCGTGGCCGAAAACTTGCTCCTCTTGCGCCAGGTCGAGTACCGCAACCAGCTCTACCGGGTGCTGTCGATCCTGAAGATGCGGGCGAGCGCCTACGATGCGCGCATCCGCGAGTTTACGATCCGCGACGCCGTGGGCCTGACGGTGCTCGACAGCCTCCAGAGCGCCGAGGGCCTGTTGACCGGGCTGGCCCGCAGCCTGGAGCCGCGCTGACCGAGGGATAAGGGATTATGGCGACTATTCTCGTCGTCGACGACGAACCGAGCTTGCTCTCGATCCTGGAAGCGATCCTGCAGGAGCAGGGGCACGCGGTTTTCACCGCGGGCAACGGCCAGGAAGCCCTCGACCTGCTGCAGGCGACGACGCCCGACCTCATCCTCTCGGATGTGATGATGCCGGTCATGGACGGCTACCAGCTGGTGCAGCAGATCCGCAGCCGCCCGGCCTGGCAGCACATCAAGATCGTGCTGATCAGCGCGGCGCCCATCCGGCGCACGCCCCCCTTGCCGATCGACGAGACGATCGCGAAACCCTACGACCTGGACACGGTCGAAACGCTCATCGATCGCCTGCTGGGCCCCAGCTGACCACCCGCGGCTCCCGACCCCCGCGGCTCAATGCATCCTAGTGCCGGATCACGCCAGCGATGGGGGAATGAGGAGTGAGCACCCCCAGGTGCGAACGGGTCGCGCCCCCACCGTTCGCACCTGGGGGTGCTCACTCCTCGGTATGTAACCCCAACCGGTCGCCGGAACCTGCACTAGGCCTCCTTTTCTTGGCCCGCAGGACTTCGTCTCAGTCTTCGAGCGTGCGGGAGATGAGGTACTCGGCGCCCGCGGTAGTGGTGGTGCCCGTGGCGGAGACCACGGTCCAGATCTCGCCTTTGTGGACCACTTCGGCCCCCTCGGCCAGCGGCGTCGTGCTGTAGTAGCGGTCCTCCTCGCGGAAGCGGTCGAGGTAGGAGGGCGTGGGGGGCGCGTCCAGCGCGGTGGGCCATTCTTCGTCCTCCGAGCTGTCGTAGTACTCTTCCTGCGGGAAGTCCTCGGCTTTCTTGCCTTTGGCTTCCTGGTCCCAGTACTGGTTCCAGCCGCCCGCTTTGTCTTTCTGCGACTTGACCGGGGCATTCTGGTCGAAGATCGCGTAGGAGCCGAAGCTGGCGTCCTGATTCAGGCGCATGTAGTGCTTCTTCTCCGGGATCTTGCGCCCCGTCTTGACTTCGCGCGTGGAGCTGCCGAGCTCGTTGGCCTCCATGTAGCGGCCCTTGTACTTGCGGACTTTCGTCTCGATCTGGGTGCGGCGGCCATGCTGCCCGATGTCGCGTTGCTCCGGCGTGAAGGCTCGGGGTTCCTGATCGGTCGTCTTGGGGTGCGACTCGGTGATGATCTTGGTGGTGTCCAGGCCGGTGCGCTGCTTCTTCTTGATCTGCTGGATGGTGTCTTTGTAGGCGCTGCTGTGGCCGATGGTCAGCGTCTCGTCGGTGGCGGTGTCTTTGAAGTCGCCTTTGCTGCTGCTGAACCCGCCCATCTGCGAGTTGCGCTCTGCGCCGGTGGGCCGGCTGGTGATGTCGGTGTCGGTGTAGGACGAAGCCAGATCGTCGCCCACGTTGGCATGCCAGTGGACCTTGCCGCTGCCCTTTTCCTCGTAGACGGTGACGCTGAGCTTCCGTTTGCGCGCGGTGTTCTGCTTGCTCTGGCCCTCGGTGCGGCTGCGCAGCTCGTGCTTCTTGGTGTGCTTATTGCGCGTGAAGACGAGGTTGTCGGGGCCGCCCATCGGCTTCCAGACGGGCAGCTGGCCGCGCGGCAGGTCGTGGAAGCCCTTAATGTCGGTCAGGGGGGACTCGGACTCGGTGTTCAGGTTGAAAGCCGCGCGGTTCTTGCGCTTCTTGGCCTCGTGCAATTCGTGGGCCGAGATCGGGGTGACCGTGGGCGTGATGTCGGGGTTGCCCCGCACGTAGTCGAAGAACTCGCTCGCGCCGGCGAAATCGTACTGCCGGGTCTGATCGTCGATCAGGGTATCGGCCACGGGTTGTTCCATCGGGTCGAGGTCGTCGTACTCGTTGTCGTCGCGGGGGTTGGCGATCCGGCCGCCGTAGCTGACGACGCGCTGGACCAGGTGCCGGGCCGCGCGGTTGCCCAGCGTGCGCTGGACCTGCAACAGCGCCGCGGCCCCGGCGGGGCCGTTGCCCCGCTGGCGGCCCGCCCGGGGCCCCAGCAGCGTGATAGCCGGGGCCAGGGGGAGCGCGGCCGCCGGGATGGCCGGCGGGTGTTGCGGGGCCGGGGGTGCAACGGGGTGTGCGGGCTCACGATGCGGGACCAACGGATCGTGTTCGTTCGCCACGGGCCAGCCTCTTTTCAGGACTCCGGGGCCGGGCCCCGTCCGCCGGGATGGGGCCATCCAGTGCGATCCTATGTTATCCGATTCTGCCCGCCGGCGCAAGATCCCTGCAAACCTGGGGTGGGCTGCATTGTTTTGCACCGGCGACCGGCTAGATGGCGGTGCGGGAACGAACCTCTCCCCTCGCCCCTCCCCGGCGCGGGGAGGGGAAGAGACGACGGGGCGGCGCGGGCTCGTGGCGGGCCGCCGCCCCACGTTCCCCTCCCCGCGCCGGGGAGGGGTTAGGGGAGAGGTCGGCCGCCGCCCGCGCATCCGCCGCCCCGCCGGGGTGCAAAATCTTGCAGCGCACCCGCAAACCTGGGGCGGGACGCCTGGCGGCTCAAGACTCGGATGAGCGCGCCATGGGGCGAGCCAGGTCGTAAGGGCGCGTCTGCGGGAGAGGGCTCCATCCGCTTGACCCGCTGAGGGGTCGGCGGTACAATAGCAATAGAACCACCCGGTGGCCGTTTTCCTGCCCCGCCTTCCGGTTCCCCCCGTGACCCCGCCCGGGGCGCGCGACGGGCCGGGCGGACGGGTGCTTCCCGCCCCAAGAGGAGGCCCGAGTATGCCGAGAGAACCCCACAGCGGGGGCTTCCAGTCCATTGACGAGTACATTGCCCGCTTCCCGGAAGAGATCCAGGCCCTGCTGACCACTGTCCGCGCCACCATCCACGCCGCGGCGCCGGACGCCGAGGAGCGCATCAGCTATCAAATGCCCACCTTCGCGCTGCACGGGAATTTAGTCTATTTTGCGGCACTGAAGGATCACATTGGGTTTTATCCCACCTCCAGCGGGATTGCGGCCTTTAAGGAGGAATTATCCGGGTATGCGAGCAGCCCGGGCGCGGTCCGCTTCCCCATCAATCAGCCCTTGCCGCTGGACCTGATCCGCCGAATTGTGCAATTTCGCGCGACCGAGAATCGCCAGAAGGCCGCGGCCAAAGCCCGCCCGAAGCGCAGCGGTGCGTAAACGGATGTGCTACACTGGTCGGGCAACCCCGGGAGCGCCCGCGTTCGTAAATGTCGGGTTTTCCCCGCCTACGCCGCGTTTTCCAGCCACGCGAGAATGCCGGCCAGGGCCTGCGCATCCAGGTGGGTCTCGGGGCCATTGTAGCTCGCCGCCACGGCGGCGGGCACCAACTCCGATCGCGGCCGCAGCTCTTGCTTGAGGACGTGGTTGGCGTTCTCCGGGAAGAGAAAGCTCACCTGCGCACGTCCCGTCGCGGCCCGCTGCAGTTGCTCGCCATCAGCTTGCCAATCCACCTGGAGATCCTTCTGCCCAATGAGGACCAGCACCGGAACGTCCACCTGCGGGAGCAGGCGCGCCGCATCGGCCGTCCAGAGCTCCCGGGCAAAGGGGAGGTTGGCCGGCGCGGCCAGACTCTGCAGCAGCATCTGGAACCCCTCCGGCAACGCCGGGTCCGGGGCGACCGGCGCGCCCGCCAGGAAGCGGGCGATGGCGGCATCGTAGAGCGCCATCAACGCCTCCCCGTTCGGGAGGCCCGCCACCTGCGCCGCCAATTG
Organism: Chloroflexia bacterium; assembly: GCA_035310405.1. GTDB lineage: Bacteria > Chloroflexota > Chloroflexia > QHBQ01 > JAICKM01 > JAICKM01. The sequence continues at coordinate 6,021 of DATGEF010000655.1, forward strand.
GGCGCGGGCCACGGTGCCGACCGGTCGGCCCGGGGGGCCGGTCAGCACGAGCCCGGCGAACGGCAGCGCGGGGTGGCGCATTTGATAGTGCAGGGCGTGCAGGGCGCCCTCGCTGTTGGTGAGCGCGAAGATCCGGTCGGACCGGACGTCCTCCTGGCGGGCCAGGGTGCGCACGGCGCCCGCGAGCTCGTCGACATGGCTTTGCATACTCATCTTGCCGATCAGGGCGGGCAGCGTCTCGCGCACATGGGGGCCGGCCGCCCGCTTGTCGTAGCGCAGGGACGCAATCCCCGCCCGGGCTAACGCCTGGGCGATGAGGCGCGCGCTGCCGTTGGCTCCCGGCAGCAGGGGCGAATTCCAATCGCGGTCCGTGGGGCCGCTGCCCGCCACCAGCACCACCGCGGGAAACGGACCGGGGCCCACGGGCCGGAGCAGCGTGCCATACACGGAAGTTTCGCCCAGCGGCCAGGTGACTTCCGTACTCTCGCCATCAGAATCCTGATCCGGCATTCTTCCCCTCCTTGCCGAGCATTGCTAATATTGTACCCCATTACGCGCTTCCAGGCCATTCCCCCCTTTTTTGAATGGAAGCCGTAATGAGCGCCCTGCTCCTCCTGCAACCCTCAGCCGCCCCCCGCGCGCGCCTGGTTGAGCGCCAGCAGCTGCGCCAAAATCGCGGCATCCGCCAGGGTCGCCGGCCACCCATACGCCGCGAGCACCGCCGCGTCGAGCCGCTGGTGCGCCTGGGCGAGCCAGGTCGGGCGCTGATTGTAGAGGTGCGTCAGCGTGCGCAGCGCGAGATCCGCCGCGGGTGCGCCCGGCGGGTTCAGCCAGGCATCCCGCTTGGCCACCAGGTCGCGGGCGGCCGCCGCGATGGCTTCGACTCGCGGGTCGCCGGCCGGCTCCTGACCCGGCGGCCAGGGGAAGGGGAAGGTCTCGAAGGTGGTCGTCGGCGTGTAGCGTGGATCGTTACCGACCCCCAGCCAGGTACACATTCGTAGCGTCCACATTTCGTGAATACGCGAATGTAGCATACCCAGCCAATAATCGCTATCGCGGGCGATGATCACCACTTGTCCATCAGGCAAGATCGCCGCGTCCATATAGACGAACAGCCGATGCTTTGCTAGACGGGGCGTAGCAATATAGCGCGTTAATTCCTGGAGGGCCGCCCGCAGATCCGGTGCCGGGCGCCCATGTAGCCACCAGTGGGCCCGCTCAAGCGGATTGCGGACCTGATCCCGCTCTGGTTTAACGTGCTGCCGCACATACTCATACGGGATTTCATAAAGCGCCGCCTCCGCTTCGGGCATAGCGATGCCAAAATCAATAATCCACATTCCTTGGGGGCGCCGTGTAATATCCAGGCCATTGATCCAGGGGCGCACTACATCCCGATTGGGGCGCCCATTGGGATTCAAGGGGGCTTGGAGCATCTGCTGGGCTAGCGGCCCTGAGATGTCAAACTTCCCCTTCTTCATATCGCCGATAAAGGCAATTCCCCCATTTTCCTTCAACCGCTGGGCCTGAGTAAGGTCTATATCGCCATATAAATCCGCACTGATGGTGGTCACAGCCACGCCATCTAAGGAGCGGGCTGTCTCGCTGCTGTTATCAAAGCCCACTAAGGCTACTCGTACTGCGGCGCCATCGAGAATCCATGGACGATCCCGCCAGCCTAGAAAGATATCCCCACTCTGTTTAATGCGCTCTAATACGGTCCGATTAGCTCCTCCAGTAATGGAATTGGTCGCCAATAGCCCCGCCCGTTGCGCCTGGCCGCTAGCAATCTGGGCGCGCGCCCGCTCGAACCAGTAGGTGACCAAATCCGCGCCGCCCGGCACCCGATCGCGGTATAAAGTCCGCAAGGTGTCTACATATTGATCCCCCAGCTCACGGCGCATCTTTTTGTCGCCCAGGAACGGCGGGTTGCCGATAATCACGTCGGCTGCCGGCCAGGCCGGCTCCACTGGGCGGCCCTCGGCGTCGTGGGCCAGGATCGCGTCCTGACGTGCGATATTGGGCAGCGCCCGCAGGATCGGGGCCGGCGGCACGCCGAAGCCATTGTCGTGCAGCCACTGGATGTAGCCGATCCAGACCACCACCGAGGCCAACTCGTGCGCGTAGGGGTTGATCTCGATGCCGTAGAGCTGCTGCGGATGCACCTGGGGAAAGAACGCGCCCACCTGGTGCGTCGCCGCGTAGGTCACCACTTCCTTTTCCAGGTCGAGCAGCTGCTTGAGGGCGACGTAGAGGAAGTTCCCGCTGCCGCAGGCCGGGTCCAGCACCCGCACCGCCGCGATCTCCGCGGCGCAGTCCATGAGCAGCCGGGCGAGCACCTGCTGCCGGGTGCGGGCCGCCCCGCCGGAGGCCGCGCCGCGCCCGCCCACTAGCGCCTCGGCCGCGGTCTGCACCGCGGCCCAGCGCCGGCGCAGGGGCGCCATCAGCACCGGCTCGATCACCAGTAAAATATCCTCGCGCGAGGTGTAGTGCGCCCCGAGCTGGCTGCGTTTGGTCGGATCGAGGCTGCGCTCGAACAGGGTGCCGAAAATCGCCGGCTCCACGCTGGCCCAGTCCAGGGCCGCCGCCCGCGCCAGGATGGACAGGTCCGGCTCGCCCAGGTCCAGCACGGTATTATCGTCGAACAGCCCGCCGTCGAAGTGGCGGATCTCGGCGTTGCCGTAGTCGCCGCCGGTGGCCATCGCCGCGAACAGGGCTTCCAGCCGGATCTTGAAGCGCAGGGGGCGGGTGCGGTTGGTCTCGACCAACTCGCCGAACAGCCGGGGCGGGAGCAAGCCGATATCCTCGGCAAACAGGCAGAAGAGCAGGCGCATCAGGAAATGCGCGGCGGCCTGCGGGGCCGCGCCCGCCGCGCGCAGGCTCGCGGCCAGCTCGGCAAACTCGCGCGCCGCGGCCTCGGTGACGTCGGCGGTGGTTTGCGCGGGCCGCAGCCGGGCGGGGTCGGTAAACAGCGCCCGCAGCACGTCCAGCGGGGGCAGGGCGCTGGTCGGGGTGGGGGTCGGGTGGGCCAGGTCGGCCAGGGTGAAGCGATAGACGCGCTTGGCGGTGCCGGTGAAGTTGGTATGGACCTCGAAGCGCTGGAGATCGCAGACGACGAGCAGGGGCGGGTTCTCCAGATCCTCGCGGTATTGCAGCAGCTGCTGGTAGGCGGCGGCCAGGTCCTTGCCCGGGCCTTTGTACTCCCAGGCGAACCGGCCGCGCATCCAGACGTCGGCAAAGCCCTGGCCGCCGCCGGTCTTGGCCACCCCTTTCTCGAAGGTGTACCAGGCGCCGGTCGCGTCGGCCTGGGCGGGCGTGGGCTGGCCCAGCACAGCGCAGAGGTCGAGGAAATGCTCCTGGGCCGCGCTTTTCTCGGTGCGGGTACTGGCCTGCCAGCGGGCGATGAAGTCGGGGAGTGTCAGGGCCATGCCGGGTGCATCCTCCTGGTACGGCGGTCGTTTCCGGCCATTATACCCGAAAGCCGGGGCCGCATATAGCGATGGCGGGGGCCAATCGGCGCCGCCTGCGGGGAGGCAATTGTCATACTGAACGCAGTAAGGGGCAAATATTAGCAAAGACGATAAAGAATATGTCATTCTGAGCGCAGCGAAGAATCCGTTGCCCCACGGATCGGGGCGGGGCTGGCGGGCGGCTGGCCCGGCGACCACCGCCGACCGGACGAGGCCGCCCCGATCGCCCCGTTGGGTTAGCCGGTTCCCGCCCCAACGGATTCTTCGCGGAGTTTACCCTTGAGCGCAGCGAAGGGCTCAGAATGATAGATCTTATGGTTGTTGCTAATAAAATGCATCATCTGGGCGTAGGGGCGAGGCCGGCCTCGCCCGTGGTCCGGCGCGTACCAACCGGCTGGCGGGCGGCGGGCCCAGCGACCCCCGCCCCTCAGACGAAACCGCCCGGATCGCCCCGTTGGGTAAGCGGGTTCCCTCCCCAACGGATTCTTCGCTGCGCTCAGAATGACAGATCTTATGGTTATTGCTAATAAAAAGCATCATCTGGGCGTAGGGGCGAGGCATGCCTCGCCCGTGGTCAGGCGCGTACCAACCGGTCGGCAGCGACGGGCCCGGCGACCCCGCCGCCCGCTATGTGGCCGCCCCGATCGCCATATGCATCCACCGAAGAGGCAGCGGCCGCTCGGAGACACCAGGGGCGACCCCGCTCCAGCCGTCCCCTAGAGGCGCCCGCCAGCCCGCGGAGGCGGGCTTCGCCCGGCGTTGCCGCGGCTTCAGCCGCCGGGCATCCTGTTGGGTTAGCCGGTTCCCGCCCCAACGGATTCTTCGCGGAGTTTACCCTTGAGCGCAGCGAAGGGCTCAGAATGACAGATCTTATGGTTGTTGCTAATAAAAAACACCATCTGGGCGTAGGGGCGAGGCCGGCCTCGCCCGTGGTCCGGCGCGTACCAACCGGCTGGCGGGCGACGGGCCCGGCGCCCCCCGCGGGCCGGCCACCCGGACTGTAGGAGCGGGCTCCGTCCCGCGATGCCGCCCCAGGATGTGGCTGGGCTGCGCCTGGATCACGGGGGGGCGGGCAACCCAGGCCCAGGCATTGCCGGCACCACGAGGCGCGTCCCACCATCGCGGGACGGAGCCCGCTCCCATCCGCGCGAACGTAAGCCGCAGAAGGCGACTCGGCCGGGGTAGGAGCGGGTCTCAGACCCGGCTTGGTGGGGCGGGTGGAGCGCGGTCGGAGGGGCCTCTGGGGGGGCAGGGCGGCTCGTCAACAGGCGGGTCTGAGACCCGCCCCTACCCCGACTAACGCGCCAGGGGCCGAGCCGGGTCTTAAGTTCGCGGGACGGAGCCCGCTCCTACCGACGAGCAATGTGCTACGCACCGCTTCGCGATCAGCCGTCAGCGGTCAGCCGTCAGCACGGTGTCTGCCGCACTCCGCAACCCACAAGGGGAACCCTGCGGGTTTCCGCACTCCGCACTTCGTCAACGGCCCTTGCCAGCGCCCTGGGTGGGTGCTACAATAGAACGGACACGCGGACGGACACAACCACGGGTTCCCCTTGGGCGGCGGCCACCGCCCGGGACCCGGACAGGTCAGGGCGGGGGCCGGGCGGGCGCCCGCGGACCGAGAGGAGGCCGGCACATGGATCACCTGCGACGGCAGTTACAGGGGCTGATCGGGGTGGGGAGCCTCGCCCTGGTCCTGGCCCTGGGGGCGGGGTGTGATTACGGCACCCCGCCCACGGCCACCAGCGTGGCCGCGACGCCCAGCCCGGTGGCGGCGGCGGCCGCCGCCGTGACCGCTGTAGTGGAGGGCGCCCATCCGCACTCGGTGCCGCCACCGGCCCAGCTGGTGCAGCCGGGCCGGCTCACCGTGGGCAGCGATGCCTCGTACCCGCCGATGGAGTACCTGAACCCGCAGGGCGCGATCGTGGGCATGGATATCGACCTGATCGGCGAGGTGGCCAACCGCCTGGGACTGGATCTGGCCCTCGTCAACTTCAATTTCGACAATATCTTCCCCGCCTTGAACAAGCAGACCTTCGACCTGGTGATCTCCAGTGTCAGTATCACCCCCGAACGCCAGCAGATCGTCGACTTCGTGCCCTACTACGACACCGGGCGGGCCATCCAGGTCACCAAGGGGAACCCCAAAGGGATCCATAAGCTGGAAGACCTGGCGGGCAAGATCGCGGCGGTGCAGCAAGGGACGGCCGAGGAACGGATCGTCAGCGCCCTGAACGATCGGCTCGCGGCGGCCGGGCAGCCGAAGGTGACCGTGCGCAGCTTCGGGACCGATACCGAGGCCGTGCAGCAGCTGCGGGCCGGGCAGGTCGACGCGGTACTGCACCAGTTTGTCGTCGCGGCGTACTACACGAAACAAGATCCCACGGCCTTTGAGGTCGCCGTGCCCAATTTCGAGGCGGTGCGCATCGGCATCGCCATCGCCAAGTCCAACCCGGCCATGCAAGCGCCGATCAGTACTGCCATCCAGCAGATGCAAGTCGACGGCACCCTCAGTACGATCGAAACACGCTGGGGGCTCAAGTGACTAGACCACTATATACGAAACGGTGTCAATAGGCTAGCCTGAGTGCGCTTCATCCACGACCCCGCAAGGGGGGTGGCTTTCGCGCTGCAGGGATCATGTAAGAAGCGGAGGGAACTATGTGTTATGACGACCAGGCGCGGCCGCCCGCGCCGCCCAGCGCGGGCGCGCCGGCGCAGGGGGCCGACCTGATCTTGACCAGTGCCGACGGCACCGCGGTGGCGGCCTATGTGGCCACGCCCGCCACGCCGGGGGGGGCGCAGATCCTCATCTATCCCGACGTGCGCGGCCTGCACGCGTTCTACAAAGCGCTGGCCTTGCGCTTCGCCGAGGTGGGCGTGCGCGCACTGGCGATCGACTACTTCGGCCGCACGGCGGGCCTGGAGGGCCGGGACGACTCGTTCGACTACATGCCCCACGTGCAACAGATCCGGCTGCCGACCTTCCTGGGCGATGTGGCCGCCGCTCTGGCCTACCTGCGCCAGGGCCCCGGCGCGGCCGCGCCCACCTTTGTGGTCGGCTTCTGCATGGGCGGCAGCCTGGCCCTGCATACGGGCACCCAGGACCTGGGCCTGGCCGGCGTGATCGCCTTCTACGCCGGCCTGAGCCGCGACTTCGCGGGCGCCGGCACGGCGTTGGAGCGGGCGCCCGCGATGCGGGTGCCCGTCCTCGGCCTCTATGGCGGCGCGGACCCGGGCATCCCGCCGGCGCAGGTGGCCGCGCTAGACGCGGCGCTGGACGCGGCGGGCGTGCCGCACACGATCGTCACCTACCCGGACGCGCCGCACAGCTTCTTCGATCGCCGGGCCACGGACTACGCCGCCGCCTCGGCCGACGCCTGGCAGCGCATCCTGGCCTTTATCGCCGCTCCGGCGAAAGGACATACTTGATGGCGATTCACCCGGACATGATCGGCCTGACCGTGCGCGATATGGGCGCGGCGCTGGCCTTCTATCGCCTGCTGGGCCTGGCCATCCCGCCGGGCGGCGAGGCCGAGCCGTATGTCGAGGTTATCACGCCGAACGGCTACCGCATCTCGTGGAACAGCCTGGAGCTGGTCCAGAGCCTGGAGCCCCACTGGGTCGAGCCGGTCGGCCAGCGCATGGCCCTGGCCTTCAAGTGCGACAGTCCCGCCGAGGTCGACGCGCAGTACGCGGCGATCGTCGCGCAGGGCCACCCGGGCCATAAGCCGCCGTGGGACGCCTTCTGGGGCCAGCGCTACGCGGTGGTCCAGGACCCGGACGGCAACCTGGTCGACCTGTTCGCGCCCTTATAAGGAGCGTATGCAGGACGATCCCGGGCGGCTCGTCGTCGTCGGATATCCGGAGCTCCCGGCCTCGCAACTGGACTGGATCGCCGGCATCCGGCGACGCTACCCGGCGCTCCGCTATAGCGTCGTCGCGCCGCATTTCACGCTGGTCTTCCCCCTGGCCGGCGCGGACGCGGCCCCGGTCGTCGCCCACCTGACCACGCGGCTCGCGGGCCAGCCGGCCATCCCATTTGTCGTGCGGAGCAGTATGCTGACCCATGACGCGACCAGCCCCGATACCTACGTCTTGCTGGTGCCGGATGCGGGTTTCAGCGGCATCGTCAAACTGCACGATCGGCTCTATACCGGGCTGTTGGCCCCGCATTTGCGACTGGATATCCCCTTCATCCCGCATATCACGGTCGGCTATGCAGGGGAGGCCGCGTTGTGTAAACAGATCGTCGATGCGATCAATGGGCAGGCGATCGAGCTACACGGGACACTGACCCGGCTTATGCTCCTCAATGTCGCAGGCGCCGCCGTCGAGACCCTAGCCCACTTCGATCTGACTGGGCCGGACCCGACCCAAGGGGTGGCCTGATCCCGCCACGGCGCCAGGGCCGGCCGCGCGGCGCCCCGGCTAGCTGGGCCGCGCGGGGTGGGCGGCGCAGCCTGGGCCTGGTCTTGGTAGGGCTGCTGCTCTGGACGGGCGCCGACGGCGCCTATGTGGCCGTCGACGCCACCGTCGACGGCGCGGCGCCGGCCGACGTGATCCTCGTGCTCGGCTGCCCCAGCCTGGACCACGGCCAGCTCAGCGCCTGTGTGCAGGTGCGCGCGCACCACGCCGCCGATCTCTACCGGCGCGGGCTGGCCCGGCAGATCATCCTCAGCGGCGGCCAGACCGGGCCGGGCCCGCCGGAGGCCGTCGCCCTGGCCGGGGTGCTGGCGGCCGACGGCGTGCCCGCGGCGGCGATCACGCTGGAGGCCCAGGCCCGCGACACGGTAGAGAATATCGCCGCGAGCCGCGTGCTGATGCGCGCCCACGGCTGGCGCACGGCCATCCTGGTGACGGAGCCCCACCATATCCGGCGCGCCCTGCTGATCGCCCGCGATGCCGGGCTGGCCGTCGTGCCCTCGCCGGCCACCACGAGCCCCAGTTGGCACGACCTCCCCGAGCGGCTGCACAATTTGGCGCGCGACGCGTTGGCGCTGCAGATTTACCAGGTCCGGCGCCTCGTCGGGCTGGTCCCCTGGTAGCGGGCGCAGTCCTGAGTCCAAAGTCCTGAGTTCAAAGTCAAGAACCCTACTCAGACCTCGTCCCGTCAGTGGGAGCGGGCGCTGCCCGCGCAATACTCGCCCGTCGGCGGGGCCCAGGATGGGCGCCCCCACCCACACGCCAGGAGGCCGGCCGGCCCGCGCGGCTAGATCATCGAGGGCAGAGCCCGCTCCCACAGACGGCTGCCGCCCCCTGGCCCCCGGGCGCGGCCACCCAACCGGCCCGGCCCCGTGATGGCGCAAGAACCCTCGCCCGCGCACGGGAGAGGGCAGGGTGAGGGCCGCCCGCCGCCCGGCTCGATTTTGGATTTTGGATGGGGCGCCGCGGGATCGGGGATCAGAGACCTACCGCCAGACAACTCAAAACTCAAAACTCAAAACTCGTCGTGACTGGTAAGGTAGCGAGGCGGGTTTTGTCAGTACTTTTGTCAGTACGGCCGGGTATACTGAGGGCGTTGGGGCAAAATGACAATGGCGTTATATCCACTCCCCAACCTGGCCGCAGTAACTAAGCAGTACGATTGATATACAGGGCGCACTACTTTATCTTCGATTACGGAAAGGGAGTCCAACCTCATGCGCAAGATCACTTCGATCTTCGGTATTCTCGCCGCTCTCGCCTTGCTGCTGACGGGCACCGTCAGCTCGGCTTTCGCCAACGCGCCGGAAATCCATCACGGCAACGCGTTCACCCATGTCCGCAACGCCGCCCGCCCGGGCGGCAGCGGCAACCTGAGCTATCATAGCGGCCCGGTGCAGACCGGCACGCACAACACCTACGCGATTTATTGGGGCAGCAGCTTCAGCAGCGGCTACAGCAGCATCATCAACAGCTACTTCACCAACGTCGCGGCGGCCAGCGGCCAGACGACCAACGTCTACTATAGCGATACCCAGTATTACAACAGCGCCGGCACGCACATCACCTACAGCGAGCACTTCGGCGGCTCCTGGAACGACACGGCCCTGCCGAGCAGCAGCGGCTGCTCCTCGACGGCCGGCGGCTCCCTGTGCGTGAGCGACGCCCAGCTGCAGAGCGAAGTCAGCAAGGCCATCGCGGCCAATAGCTGGCCGACCGGGCTCGGCGCCGAGTACTTCGTCTTCCTGGCCAACGGCGTGAGCACCTGCATCGGCAGTTCCTGCGCCTTCAGCCAGTTCTGCGCCTACCACTCCAACTACACGCTCAACGGCGCGAGCGTGCTCTACGCCAACATGCCCTACACCGGCCACAACAGCGCGGCCTGCGGCAGCGGCCAGTCGCCGAACGGCAACGCGGACGCCGACTCGACCCTGAACGTCACCAGCCACGAGGCCAACGAAACGATCACGGACGCGTTGGGCAGCGCCTGGTATGACCGCTCGGGCTACGAGAACGGCGACAAGTGCGCCTGGAACTTCGGCAGCCCGACGGGCAATTACAACCAGACGATCAACGGCGCGCACTACTATCTGCAGGGCGAGTGGAGCAACGCGCACAACAGCGGCGCGGGCGGCTGCACCTGGTCCGGCTACTAAGAGGAGCTAGGGCGAGCAACGGCGCTCGCCCGCACAGAGCCCCGCCGGCCTCCGGCGGGGCTCCGTATTTCAGGAGCAGGCCATGATCTCACTCGCCTCGGATTTCATCACGGTGCGCCACGCCGGGCAGAACATCTCGCAGGTCGTCGACCGCGCGCAAGAGGGGCGACCCCAGGTGATCACCCGTAGCGGGCTGCCGGCCGCGGTGCTGGTTGACGTGGCGCAGTTCGACCTGCTGCAACGCGCGCTCGCCCTGGTCGCGGCCGACCCGCAGCTGCGCGCCCAGGTGGCGGGGTCGGACGCGCCGCCGCTGCCCTAACCTCCGATTTCTGTGCTATAATAAGGCAAGCAGAATCGGCCTGACCCCCTGCCCTCTCGCTGCCCTGTTCTGCCCGACTACCCAGCACGTGCGGAGGCCGGAAGGGACAGAGTTATGCCGGAATATGACGTGATTATCGTGGGGGGCAGTTTTGCCGGGCTGGCCGTGGCCCGCCAACTGCGCGGCTATCGTGTCCTGATCGTGGACCAGCGCCCCATCGGCGCCCACCAGACCTCGGCCTGCGGCGCGCCCCTCCCGGCCATCCAGGCGCTGGGGGCGGAGGCGGCCGCGCTGGATGCCCAGGATACGCTCGTCCTCCATACCGGGGGGCGCACGTTCCACTATCCCCTGCGCCACCCCTTTGTCACGCTCGACTATGCCGCCTATTGCCAGGCCGTGCTGGCGCAGACCGAGGCCGAGGTCTGGCTGGCGCGCGCGACGGGGGTGGCCGACGGCGTGGTCGAGACGACCCGCGGGCCGGTCGCGGGCCGCTTCATCGTGGACGCGAGCGGCTGGCAATCCTTGCGCCGGGCGGCCGCGACCCCCGCGCGCGCGCAGGCCGGGACGGGCTACGGGATCGAAGCCGAGGTGCCGGGGGCCTGCGCGGCGCCGGGCCTGCACTTTTATTTCGAGAAGGCGCTCGTCCGCCACGGCTACGCCTGGGCCTTCCCCTGCGGCCCCAGCACGCGGTTCGGCATCTGCACCTTCGACAAGGGGGTGCGCCTCGGCCCGCCGCTGGCCGCCCTCCTCGCGCGGTTCGGCCAGCAGCCGGGCCGCACCCACGGCGGGGTGCTGGCCGTGGATTGGCGCCCGCCGCTCGCCGGGGCCGTCTTCGTGGTCGGCGATGCCGCCGGCCAATGCCTGCCCTTGACCGCCGAGGGCATCCGCCCGGCGGTCAGCAATGGGAGTTATTGCGGGCGCTGCATCGCCGCCGCCCTGGCCGGCGCGATCACGCCCGCCGCCGCCCGCGCCCGCTACCAGGCCCACGTGCAGACACAGGCCTATTACCACACGTGGCTGCTCTGGATGCAGCGCGGCGTGGCCGCGACTCCTGAACCGCTGATCGCGCTCGCCGGCTGGATCGGCAGCCGGCCGGCGGCCGCCCGCGTGGCCCTGGACAACTACTTCGCCCGCAGCGGCGGGCTCAGCGGCCTGCTGCCCGCGACCCCGGCCGCCGGCGCGGAAGTGACCAGGTCCTTGCCGCGCGAAAGCCCCGCCCCTTGAGGGGCGCTGGTCTCGTCACCCCAGTGTTGAGGAGGTATCCCATTGGCCAACGCTGAAATCAGTCGCAATCCGGTCGCCGCGCCGGCGGCCAGTCTGCGCGACGAT
>DATGEF010000656.1:0-5636 GCA_035310405.1 Chloroflexia bacterium
GGGGTGAGGATGGGGGTGGGGCGAGGGACCGCGGCGGACGGGGAAGGGAGGGGGCCCTGGGGCGGCGGGGCCAGATCTGTGCAGGCCGGGGCGATCAAGAGGGCGAGCGGCAGGAGCAGCCCCTCAAGGACCGAGACGAACTGGCGTGGCATACCAACCTCCGCGTGCGGCGTCGGGGCGATCCCGCGCTACTTCCTAGACGCGGCGGAGACCACAGAAGTTCCCGGAGTATCACGGGCGGGAATCGGCTGCTTTTTCCTGCACGATTCCTTTATTACTGACCCCTGACCCCTGACCCCTGACCCCTGACCCCTGACCCCTGACCGCTTAGACCAGGCTCAACGTCACGGCGACATTGCCGCGGATGGCGTTAGAGTAGGGGCAGCGCTCGTCGGCGCGGGCGACCAGGGCCTCGGCCTGTGCGCGGTCGGCGATCGACGGCAGGTGGATGCGCAGCTCGACGACCAGCCCGACCCGGCCCTCGCCGCTGGGGCCGATGCCCACGCGCGCGGTCACGGTCGAGTCCTCCACCGGCAGCTGCTCGCGCCGGGCGATGCTCAGCAGGGCGCTCTGAAAGCAGGCCCCATACCCGACGGCGAACAACTGCTCCGGGTTGGTGCCGGGCCCGCCCGCGCCTCCCAGCTCGGTCGGGGCCGCGATATCCACGTCCAGGCGCCCGTCGGACGTGCGGCCATGGCCCGACCGGCCGCCGGTGACGGTCGCCTCGGCGGTATACAGAACCCGGACCTGGCGCGGTGGTGCTGTGCTCATGGGTCGATCTCCTTGAACCCGCCCGCGGCGAGCGGTGGGGTTAGCGGGCCGTGCGCACCCACTCCCGGGAGCGGTTGCGCCTGCCGATCGCCATGGGCAGCCACATCAGCAGCTTCCAGGCGACATAGAAGGGGGCATAGAGTAGCGCGAAGAAGACTTTACCGGGCGCGCCGACCAGCAACAGGCCGGCAAAGGTGTACACCACCTGGCCCAGCAGCGCGAAGAAGCCCAGCCCGATGGCCAGGGGGTGACCCCAGATCAGGGCGGCCCCCAGCGCGCCCACCGCGGCGGCAAACGTCACGCTGAACGGCGGGATGATATTCTCCATCGCCGCGTCGAACAGCACGAACCGCCGCCGGGCCACAGCGGCCCGCACCAGCCGGGGCACGTAGTCGGTCAGCAGATCCAGCCGGCCACTTTCCCAGCGCATGTTCTGGGCGTGGGCGGCCTGGAGCGAGCCCGGCATCTCGGACCAGACGATCGCGTCCGGGGCGAATTCGACGACATGGCCGCCGAGCAATAAGTCGAGGTGGAATTGGAGATCCTCGGTCACGGAGAAGGCGCCCCAGTCCATGCCTTCCAGCACATCCCGGCGGAAGCACATGCCGTTGCCCTTCAGGCCCGCGGAGCCGCCAAACAGCTTGCGGCCCAGCGGGCGCAGGTAATGGAGCAGGGCAAAGGCCACATAGCGCAAGGCCGTGCCCCAGGATGCCTCGATATTCAGCACCGTATCGTAGGCCTGGATGGCCACGGCCCCGGCGCCCAGCCGGCGATCCAGCGCCCGCAGAAACCCCTGATTCACCAGCGAGTCCGCGTCGACGATGACAAACGCGTCACCACTACCCGAGTCGGCCAGGAGCGGGCCGAACAGCCAGCGCAGGGCGTAGCCTTTGCCCCGGCGGTCAGGGTCCTGGCGCTCATGGACGGTCGCGCCCTCGGCCCGCGCCAGCTCCGCGGTCCGATCGGTGCAATTATCGGCGATCACATGCAGGCTATAGAGCTCCCGGGGGTAGTCGATGGCCAGGAGACTCCCCACCACCCGGCGAATCAGCAATTCTTCGTCGTGCGCCGGGATGAGCACGGTAAACCGGGTGTGGGGCGCGGGCCAGCGGCCGGACGCCGTCACCAGCCCGGCGTCCGGCGTCGCCATCTGCGGCGCCCCGTCGGCACCCAGGCGCTCCGCCGGCTGCCCCAGCCAGACGACGACGGCCGCCGTGGTCAAGAACAGCAAGTAGCCCACCAGGAACACCAGCCCGACCTCCACCAGCAACAGCACGACCCCGGCCAGCCAGCCCAGCACCGCCAACAGATCGGGCATAATCAGCACGGCTCCGGCGCCGCACCCCGCCGGGACCGGCGGCGCAGCGCCGCGCCCACGCCGATCAGGCTAACCGCCAGCGCCAGCAGCCCGGCGAGTCCGGCCGGGGGGCCGGGCTGCCCCGACGGCGGCAGCTTGCCCGGCCCAGCCGGGCCCGGCCCGCCGGCCGGGGCCGATCCGGGTGGGGGGCCCCCCCCCCCGGGGGCGGGCGCGCCCGCGGGCGCGGGCGCAGCCACCGGCGGGGACGGCTCTGGGGGGCGCGGGGTGATGCCAAAATCCAGGTGGTACTCGCCGTGCGGGAAGGCCGTCGCCAGCTGGGAATACCCCCAATACCAGCTCGTCGAGGGCACGTCGACGGTCCAGGTGCCCACCCCCGGCGAGAGGATATAGACCCCCTGGGCGTCGGTCGTCGCGGTGGCGACCGCGGTGCCCGCGGCCTGGTCCTTCAAGACCACCTGCACACCCGCCACCGGCTGGTCGCTCCCCTTCCAGGAGACCGTGCCGCTGATCACCGCTTCGGCCAGGGCGATCGGCGCCTCCAGGGCCCCGCCCCGCCCGGCCGGCCCCGGCCGCCAGGGCACCCAGAGGATAGCCAGCGCCAGGACCGCCAACCCGGCCGCCACCCCCAGCCGCGCCAGTCCGCCGCCCCCCCGCGCGTGCCGCGCGAACCTCGCCAAAGAATCGTCCATCCCCATCCTATCTTCTACCCACTATCGACTGCCCGTCGGCCGTGGGCCGACGGAGACGCATACACCACGTCTCCACTGCCTACTGCCTACTGCCTACTGCCTACTGCCTACTGCCTACTCGTCCCTGATCCCCGACCCCTGACCCCTGACCCCTGACGCGCTCCCACGCCTCCAGCATCGGGCGGGCGACGACCGGCCAGCTATAGGCCTGCGCCGCCAGCGCGCGCCCGGCGGCGCCGATCCGCGCCGCCCGGGCCGGATCGCGCAGCAGCCCGACCACCGCGCCGGCAAAGGCGGCCGGATCATCCGCCACCAGCAGGTTGACGCCCGGCTCGACGGCGATCCCTTCACACCCGACCCGCGTCGAAACCACGGCCTGGCCCATCGCCAGCGCCTCGACGATCTTGAGGCGCGTGCCCCCGCCCATCCGCAGCGGCACCACGCTGGCTTGGCTGCGCCAGACATAGGGCCGCACATCGGCGACCCGGCCGGTCACGGTAATGCCGTTGCCGGGCGCCGCCAGCGCCCGCACCGCGGGCGGCGGCTCGGCGCCGACGATCAGCCAGGCCAGCGCCGGCAGCGCCCGCCGGATCGCCGGCCAGATCGTCGCCGCGAAATAAACCACGGCATCATGGTTAGGATAATACGCCATCATGCCCGTGAATACAATCTGCGGCGCGGCCGGCGAATCCCCCCCCCTGCCGGCCGCAGGAGGCTGGAAAAAGCCGGTATCCACCCCGTTGGGCACAACGACGATGGGCGCTCCGGGCCAGGCCGTCTGGACCAGCCGGCCATCGCGCTCCGAGGTGACCAGCAAGCAGGTAAACCGGCGCCAGAGCCGGGGCTCCTCCCGCCGGAACTTGATGTACTCCGACCAGTTATACATCCGCCGCAACGGGGGGCCCCCGGCCTGGGCGACCCGGCCCAGGATCTCATATTCTACGTTATGTAAATCTAAGAAGGCGGGCACCCCGGGCGGGAGCCGGTAGTACGCCATCTGCGAAAATTCGACCTGTATCAGGTCGTACGCGGGGCCGGGGGTCCGGCGGTCGATCGCGGCCTGCATGGCCGCCGAGTAATGCGCGTAAAACTGGTAGGGCCGGTGCGAGAGCAGGGCCTGCAGCTGGCCGCGCCGCTTGCGGCCCACCGCGCCCGCATCGCCGGCCCCCAGGGCCGCGGGCAGCGCCCAGGGGTCGCGCACCAACTCGACTCCGGCACACAGCGGGCGCAAGGCGGCCGCCGCCTGGGCATCCCGATCCGCGTCGCCGGTGGCGAAAGCCAGCAGGTCGATCTGGTGCCCGGCCCGGGCGGCCTGCTCCAGCAAATTATAGGTCCGCCGCGCGCCGCCGAAATCCGGCGGATAGGGCGGATAAGAACAGATCCACAACACACGCATATCGTCGCTCACGCTCAGCCAGGTCATTCCAATAACGGGTGGAAGCCCAGGCGATAGCGCATTGGGCCGCGGCGCCGGCCAATCGGCCGGGCGGGGCTGCCCCCCACCACGGTATACGGCGGCACATCCCGGGTCACCACGGCGCCGGCTGCCACCACGGCGCCCTCCCCGATCGTCACCCCGGGCATAATCATCGCCCGCATGCCGATCCAAGCATAATCTTCGACGACGACGGGCCGGGTTTCGGTGCTGAACCGCGGATGATTCACCTGGTGCTGGGTGGTCAGGATCACGACGTTGGCCGAAATACTCACGTGCGCCCCGATATGCACGGGGCCCCGCGCATCCAGCACACAGCCGCGATTGATCAGGCTGTCCCGGCCGATCACGAAGCCGTCGCGGCGGATCTGGGAGAGGCTGAAAAACCAGACGAATTGCCCCATGCACAGCGCCGCGCCGCGCCCCAGCTGGATACCCAGCACATAGCGGTACCAGGCATGACGCAGCGTATAGAACGGAATCGCCGCGACTATGTGATTAGTCAAGTAGGCGACCAGCGCCACCAGCACACGCTTCACGGCTGCCTCTCCTGCCGGGCCCGCTCAGGCCCCGCCGCGGCGGAGCGCCTTGCGCAACAGGCGTAGCTCATCCGGCCCGGCCAGGTGCAGCAGCCGGGCCGCCCCAGCAAAACTGATCGCCGCGACCAGGCCGGCGCCGATCAGCATCACGGCGGCCCCGCCCCGCGCGGCCGGGCCGCCCGGCGCGATCGCCTGGAGCCCCGGCAAGACCAGCCAGATCGCGCCGCCCATCAGCAGGGTCGCCAGCAGCACCCGCCCGGCGTAGGCCAGATTCGCGAGGCCCAGCACGCCGCGGGGCACCAGGGCCACATAAATGAAGAAGATAAACAGCTCGGTCGCCAGGGTCACGATCGCCGAGCCGATCGCGCCGTTCTGGAAGCTGGCCTGGGTCTGGCGGATCAGCCACCAGTTGAGCAGGGGATTGATCAGCGCGGCGGCCACCGAGACGATCGCCCAGGCCCGTTGCTTATCGGCCGAGATCAGGATGGTGGCCAGGATCATGTCGACGTACAGGGGCACGAGGCTGAAGCCGAGGATCTGCAAGGGCACGATCGACTCGGCGTATTTGGGCAGGCTCGCCGTGAGGGCGATGATCTGCGGCGCCAGCAGCACGACCCCCATGCTGACCGGTAGCGCCGCGAGGACGATCAGGTCGAAGCTGCGCCGCGCGGTGCGCGTCATGGAGTCTGCCGCGTGAACGAACGTCCGGGACAGCACGGGCAAGACGGCCGCCTGGAAAATATAGGGCACGAAGGAGAGGGTCTCATACATGCGCACGGCGACGCCAAACTGGCCCTCGACCGCGGCATTTGTCAGGATGCCGAGCTGGATGGCCGCGTTACGCTGGTAGATCACGCCGAAGGCGGCCCAGAGAAAAAACGGCG
>DATGEF010000657.1:0-8999 GCA_035310405.1 Chloroflexia bacterium
TGGCTGAGAGGAAGTTTGTGCGTCTGCGCCAGATGAGCGGCGGCCGCCACGGCCTCTGGCCCGCCCTGGCGCAGCAGCGTCCGCACTTGCATCCCAGCCACTTCGGGCAGGCGGTGAACAAAATTGTGCTGGCCCACAGCTTGATTGGCCTGAGCCAGGATGGCAGCCGCGCTGGCCACGTCTCCCTGGGCCAGTTTCAGACGAGCCAGGAACACCTCGCAGATGATGAAGCGGTCAATCACGCGATCATACTGCCGCGCCAGGTGGAGGCTCTGGCGCCCGTGCTGCTCCGCGGCCTCCAGGTCGTTCCATTCGTAGAGGATACGGGCCAGGCCCAGATGCGCTTCGTTGATAATCTGCAGCGGCTGATCCCCGGCCAATTGCAGGACGCGCCGGTGGGTCTCCGCCGCCAGCGGGAGTTGGTTGTCGGCTTCCTGGAGGTCGCCCAGGGTGACGGTCGCCAGTATGATAGTGAAGATATTCCCGGATGCCTCGCTGAGCGCGATGGCTTCCGTAAGGGCCCGGCGGGCGGCGGGACGATCGCCCTGGAGGAGGTAGGCAGACCCCAACGTCCAGTGCGCGTTCGCGCGTAAAATCAGGTGACTGGGGGGCAGATACTCCAACGCGCGGCGCGACTGGGCCAGCATGGTTTCTACGTCGTACCGCGTGAGCGCCAGCGTCGCCCGGGCGGCGGCAATTTGTCCGACCAGGGTGCGGGTCTGGTCGTCCGCCGCGGGGCTGGGCAAGGCGGCTTCCGCCGCTTGGAGTTTCTCTTCCACGCCGGTCCGCTGGCCCATCACCAGCAACGACGAGGCATATGTCCACCACAATGAGGGCCGGGCATTCAGCACAGACGGCGGCAGCGACGCCAGCCAGTCCAGGATCGCCGTCACCGCGCCCCGGAAATGCCGGGGAATCCCGTTCCCTTCCACCAGGCGGATGGTGCGCTCGACATCCTGGGCGGCCACCGCATGGTGAAATGCTTCGATCGCCAGGCCATGGTCCTCATACCACTGGCTGGCCCGGCGGTGGAATTCGGCCACGCCATCCGGCGCATCGCCGGTCGACGTGGCGATCCGCTGGTGCAGGCGCTGGCGCAGCAACTCGGCGAAGAGATGGTGATAGCGGTACCAGCGCCGCTCGTCGTCCAGGGGGACGATGAACAGGTTGGCATGTTCGAGATATTCCAGGGTGGCTTGCCCGCCCGCCGCCGGGTCCTGGAGCACAGCATCACACAGGGGGCCACATAGGCGGTCGAGGATCGCGGTGTGCAGCAAGAACGTCTGGACGTTGGCGGACTGCTGTTGCAGAACTTCTTCCACCAGATAGTCCATCACGAAATGGTGGCTGCCGGTGAAAGATTGGACGAAGCGGGTGGTATCTTTCTGCCCCTGCAGGGAAAGCGCGGCTAATTGCAGGCCGGCAATCCAGCCTTCGGTGCGGGTTTCCAGCGCGGCGATGTCGGCGGCCGCCAGGTTGAGCCCCATCGCCTGGTTGAGAAAGCCGGCGGCCTCGGCGGGCGTAAACCGCAAGTCGGTGCCGCGCAGCTCGGTCAATTGGTCGCGAGCGCGCAGCCGGGCCAGGGGCAGCGGGGGATCCTCCCGGGTGGCGATGACCAGGCGCATGTGGGGGGGCAGGTGCTCCAGCAGAAAGGTGAGGGCCTGGTCCACCGCCGGGGCCTCAATCACGTGGTAGTCGTCCAGGACGAGGACGAAAGGGTCCGGGATGGTGGTGATTTCATTGAGCAGCGCCGTCAGCAGCGGTTCGAGGGGCGGGGGCTGCGGGGATTGGAGCACCCCCAACACCCCGGCGCCCAGATTGGCCGCAATGGTCCGTAACGCGGCGACGAGGTAGGTCAGAAAGCGGGTCGGGTCGCTATCCGCGGCGTCCAGCGACAGCCAGGCCACCGGCCGGTCGCCCCCCGCGATCCATTCGCTGAGCAACGTAGTTTTGCCAAAGCCGGCGGGGGCCGAGAGGAGGGTCAGTTTGTGCGGCAACCCCGCGGTGAGCCGCGCGACCAGGCGGGGACGGCGGACCACTTTCGGCGGCGGGGGCGGGATATACAATTTCGTGGTTAAAATCAGGGTCGACATCAATACGCGCCCGTTGTACCTGCTATTACGGAGGGGCGGTATGGACCGCTGAACTTCAGCCCCGGCCGGCGGGTCTGAGACCCGCTCCTACACTGGCCGGATCGCCCCGTCCAGGATTAAGCGCTAGGGCTGAAAGTACTTCGCCACAAACTCCTGCGCTTTGGCCACGCCATCTTCCGTCAACAATACGGACTTGGCTTTACTTTTGGGATCGGAGATCCAGCCCTGCTCATGCAGGAGATCGAGCACATCCCAATCTAACCCTTTCCAGCTACGCTGAGCCCCATACTCGCGCCAGCTCCACAGATAGAGCAAAGCCAGCACGACCTCGTTGACTTTCGCGGAGTCATAGTCCATAACGGCATGCTTTCCTGGCGGCTAAGGCTGCGGTTCGGGGTTGTGCCAGCCGCCGTCGTGCGCGATGAGCGCATCGGCCGCGGCAGGGCCCCAGGTGTTGGGCGCGTACTCCTGCACCGGCGGCGCCTGATGGAGAATCGGGTCGACGATCTGCCAGGCGGCTTCCACGGCGTCCTCGCGGGTGTAGAGCGTGGCGTCGCCGCGGAGCGCATCACCGAGGAGGCGCTCATACGGCGCCATTTCGTCGCCCGGGTGATGGGCGGCGACCAGCCGGATCGTCTCGCCCACCATGGCCTCGCCCGCCGTCTTGCCCTGCGCTTCCAGGGCGATAAACACGTCCGGGCTGAGGCGGAAATGGAAGCGATTGGCCCGTTCGCGCCCCACGTGGCCAAAGACGGTCTGCGGCGCCAACTTGAGCTGGACCAGCACCTCGGTGCTGGTGATCGGCAGGCGCTTGCCGGCGCGGAAATAGATCGGCACGCCGGCCCAGCGCCAATTGGCGATAGTCAGCCGCGCCGCGACGAAGGTCTCCACCGGCGAGTCGGGGGCCACGCCGGGCTCCTGACGATAGCCGAGGTATTGGCCGCGCACCACGTTGGCCGGGTCGAGCGGCCGCATCGCCTTGAGCAGCAGGGCCTTTTGATCGCGCACCGACTCGGGGTCGCGGTCCGACGGCGCCTCCATGGTCAGCAGCGTGGCGACCTGCAGCAGGTGGTTCTGCAGTACGTCGCGGATGGCGCCCACCTCTTCGTAGAACTTGCCCCGGTCTTGCACGCCGAAGGTCTCGGCCATGGTGATCTGGATACTGGCGATGTAGTGGCGGTTCCAGATCGGCTCCAGAAAGGCGTTGGCGAAGCGGAAAAAGACCAGATTCTCGACCGGTTCTTTGCCCAGGTAGTGGTCGATGCGGAAGATGGCCGACGCGGGAAAGTATTGCAGCAGCGTGCGATTGAGCTCCTGCGCCGAAGCCAGGTCGTGCCCGAACGGTTTCTCGACGACCACCCGGGCCTGCGCGGCCGCGCCCGCCGCGGCCAGGCCGGCCGCCACCGGGGCAAAGAGGCTCGGCGGGATGGCCAGGTAGTACAGGGGCCGCTGGGCGCCGCCGAGCGCCTGCCGCAGCCGCTGGTAGGTCGCCGGGTCTTTGTAGTCCCCGCCGACATAATGGAGCAGGCCCGCCAGCTTGGCGAACGCCGCTTCGTCCACGCCGCCGTGCTGCTCCAGGCTCTGGCGCGCCCGCGCCCGGATCTGATCGTCCGTCAGCGCCGACCCGGCCACGCCGATAATCGGCACGGCCAGGTGGCCGTGGCGGATCAGCCCCTGCAGCGCCGGGAAGATCTGTTTGCTCGCCAGGTCGCCGGTCGCGCCGAAAAAGACGAATGCGTCTGCTGCTTGTCCCGTCAACGGTCCCCTCCTCCTGCTGTGCCGCCCAGTCAGCAAGACCCGTGCCGATAACTGGCTTCCAGCGGGCGCAGTCCTGAGTCGAAAGTCCTGAGTGCAAAGTGCGCAAGACGCCATGCTGACCGCTGACCGCTCGTCAAGCCTCCTTGATATACGGCCCGCAGACGTTCATGCCGAATTCGCAGTCACAGCGCGCGCCGAGCTGGCGGATCAGGTCCAGGGCCGCGTCCAGCGGCATCCCGGCCGCGGCCGCATGCGGCGCCAGGAACGCCGCCGTGTGCTGGAAGGTGTGATCGCAGCGCCCCGGGTCGTAGCCGAGCGCGGCGCCCACGCCGTGACTCAGCGCCGGCAAGCTCACGATCTGGCCCAGCGCGACCAGCTGGGGCGGGAGCGGCCCGTCGACCACCGGCGCTACATCCTGACTGGGAATCCCGGCGGAGTCCCCGGCCGCATCCGGCGCCAGGCCCAGCAACGCTTCCAGCTGCGGGCGCCGGAAGCCCAGCACCAGCGTCTCGCCGACGACGATCACGGGCACCCCGTCTTGCCCGGTGCGGGCGATCAGCTCCGCGGCGGCCGCCGGGTCCCGGCTGGCGTTTCGCTCGGTATAGGCCACCCCCTGCGCGGTCAAGAACTGCTTGACTTTCCCGCACCAATGGCAGGTATCACTCGTGTAGACAATCACCGGCGCCAGCCCGGCCCGGCGCCCAGCGCCATCTGGCGCGACAACGGTTTCCATTTCGGTCCTCCTCTTTCCGTGGGTTTGTTTAAATAAAACAATATATACTTTGATTATCTTAACAGAAGGTTAAAGAAAATGCAATAGTTCCGGCTACATCTGGCGATGTATCTAACTGTTGGATTAACACCGGCCGGTTCGGCGGGTGGACAGGCGACCGCCCCGGTTCTAAAGCGGTTGCAGCGACGGGGCGGCCTGTGCTATGATGCAGCGTCGCCGTACTCGCGTTCCTGCCATATGATCTCCACCAGGCCACCGCCGACCGGGCCGCGCCGCCGCGCCCGGCTCAAGAAAGGAGGTTACCCGCGTTCGGCACCCGGCCGGCGGCCACCGCCCGACCGGCCCCGTCTCGCCACGATCTTTGCACCGGGAAACCCGATACTCCGTACTCGATTCGGTACTCGATGAGGAGAGAGACGCATGAAACACATTATTCGGGTGAACGTCAATGGCGCCGCCCAGGAGAGCACCGTCGACCCCCGCTTGCTATTGGTGCATTATTTACGCGAAACGCTCGGGCTGACGGGCACCCACGTCGGCTGCGATACGAGCCAGTGTGGCGCGTGCACGGTCCTGCTGGACGGCCAGGCAGTCAAGTCCTGCACCCTGTTTGCCGTGCAGGCCGATGGACACCGGGTGACCACGATCGAGGGGCTGGCCCAGGATGGGCAAGTCAGCCGCATGCAGGAGGCGTTCTCCGCGCAGCACGGGCTGCAATGCGGCTATTGCACGCCGGGCATGATTGTCTCCGCCACGTACTTACTCAGCCAGAACCCCCACCCCTCCGAAACGGAGATCCGCCACGGCCTGGAGGGGAACATCTGCCGCTGCACCGGCTACCACAATATCGTCAAAGCGGTGCAGGCCGCCACCGGCGACGCCGTCGAGGCCCCGGCCTCTCGCACCGCTACCGGCCCCGTCGCCGTGTCTTAGGAGGAGCCCCCATGGCTAGCGCGAATGTAGGCGCCAGTGTGCAGCGGCACGAGGACCCCAAGCTGATCACCGGCGCCGGCACCTATGTCGACGATATCAAGCTGCCTGGCATGCTCTATGTGGGCATCGTGCGCAGCCCGCACGCCCACGCCCGGATCACCCGCATCGACGTGGAGGCCGCCCGCCGGCACCCCCGCGCCAAGGCGGTGATCACCGGCCAAGAGGTCCGGGCGCGGCAGAAGGCGCCGCTGCCGATTAGCTGGCGCATCCCGCCCGATATTCAGACCCCCGACCACTGGGCGAT
The DNA here is from genome assembly GCA_035310405.1 of Chloroflexia bacterium. Classification (GTDB taxonomy): domain Bacteria; phylum Chloroflexota; class Chloroflexia; order QHBQ01; family JAICKM01; genus JAICKM01. The sequence goes on from DATGEF010000657.1 coordinate 5,822, forward strand.
GGCCACCGAGAAAGTCCACTATGTCGGCGAGCCGGTGGCGGCCGTGCTGGTCGACGACCGCTATGCGATCGAAGACGTGATGGATCTGGTCGAGGTCGACTACGAGCCGTTGCCCGCGGTGACGGGGCCGGAGCAGGCCCTGGCCGCCGGGGCCCCGCTGATCCACGAAGAGCTCGGCACGAACAAGGCCTATACTTTCAGCGCGGCGAACGGCGACACCGACGCCGCGTTCAGCACGGCCCCGGTGGTCGTCAAGCAGCGGCTGATCAACCAGCGGCTGGCGCCGGTCTCCTTGGAAACCCGCGGTATCGTCGCCCAGTATAACTACCCGATGAGCGAGTTGACCATGTGGTCGAGCACGCAAACGCCGCACATCACCCGCACCCACGTGGCCGAGATGCTCGGCCTGCCCGAGAACAAGGTGCGCGTCATCGCGCCGGATGTCGGCGGCGGCTTCGGCAGCAAACTGAATATTCTGCCTGAAGACTTTATCGTGCCCCTGCTGGCCGTGATCGGCGGCCACCCGGTCAAATGGATCGAGGGCCGCAGCGAAAACCTGATGAACACGGTGCACGGCCGCGATATGGTGGACGCGGTGGAGATCGCCGCCGACCAGGACGGGACGATCCGCGGCGTGCGGGCCACGATCTATGCCGACCTGGGCGCCTATTGCCGCTTCTTCGCCGCCGGCCTGCCGGTGCTGGCCGGCCTGATGCTGCCCGGCAATTACAAGATCCCGGCCTTCAAGGTCGATATCCATGTCGCTTATACCAACAAGCTCTTCGTGGACGCCTACCGGGGCGCCGGCCGGCCGGAAGCCACCTACGCGATCGAGCGGATCATGGACCTGCTGGCCGACGAGCTGAAAATGGACCCGGCCGAGCTGCGGCGCAAGAACTTCGTCCAGGCGGCCGATTGGCCCTACACCAGCCCGACCGGTTTGGCGTACGATAGTGGGAATTACGGGCCGCTTCTCGACAAGATGCTGACCATGACCGGGTACGCCGATCTGCGCCGCCAGTACGACGCCCACAACGCGCCCAATCCGGCCGTGCGCAAAGGGATCGGTCTGGCGGCCTATGTGGAAATCGCCGGCTGGGGCCCTGGTCAGGCAACCAAGGGCTTCGGGGTGGCGAACCAGCTCTTTGGCAGCGCGACGGTGCGCGTGAACCGCTCGGGCACCGTCGAGGTGCTCAGCGGAGCCAGCGGGCACGGCCAGGGCCACGCCACCAGCTGGGCGCAGATCGCGGCCGATCAGCTGGGTATCTCCCACACCCAGGTGAGCGTTATCGAGGGCGATACGGCCATGATCCAGACCGGGACCGGCACCTTCGCCAGTCGCAGTGTGTCGGTAGACGGCGCCGGGGTGCATATCGCGGCGAAGCGGATCCATGATAAGATGCTGCAGATCGCCGCGCACCAGTTGGAGGCCGCCGCCGAGGACCTGGAGATCGTCGATGGGCAGATCACCGTTAAAGGCGTGCCCGGCCGGGCGGTCTCCTTCCAGCAGGTCGCCTATTCGGCCAACGTCGCGCACGATCTTCCCCCCGGCTTGGAGCCCGGGCTGGAGGAGACGGCGTTCTTCGACCCCGCCAACTTCACCTACCCGTTCGGCGTCCACCTGGCCACGGTCGACGTCGACACGGAGACGGGCGAAACCCGCATCACGCGCTACCTGGCCGTGGACGACTGCGGCAACGTGATCAACCCGATGATCGTCGACGGCCAGGTCCATGGCGGCGTCGCGCAGGGCGTGGCCCAGGCGCTCTGGGAAGAGGTCGTCTACGACGAGCACGGGCAGCTGATCAGCGGCACGCTGATGGACTATGGCGTGCCGTTGAGCAGCGACCTGCCGATGATCGAGACCGGGTCGACCGTCACCCCGTCGCCGGTCAACCCATTGGGGGTCAAAGGGGTGGGCGAGGCGGGCACGATCGCGGCGACGCCGGTGATCGTGAACGCGGTGATGGACGCGCTCAGCGGCCTCGGCGTGCGGCACATCGATATGCCGCTGCGGCCCGAGAAAGTCTGGCGCGCTATCCGCGACCAGTCCGGCCCCACCGCGCAAGGAGGCACGCCATGATCCCGAAAGAGTTTGACTATGCTGCGCCCCAGACCCTGGCCGAGGCCCTGGCCCTGCTGGCGCAGCACGGCGCAGACGCCAAGATCCTGGCCGGCGGGCACAGCCTCGTCCCGCTGATGAAGCTGCGCCTGGCCGAGCCCGGCCTGCTGGTCGACCTGGGCCGCATCGCTACGCTGCGCGGCGTAGGTGCCCCCACCGGGAGCCACCTGGCGATCGGGGCGATGACCACTTACCAGGATGTACTGGCCTCCGAGACGCTCGGCCGGGCGAACGGCCTCCTCGCCGAGTGCGTGGGGCAGGTCGGCGACGCCCAGGTGCGCAACCGCGGCACCGTGGGCGGTAGCCTGGCCCACGCCGACCCGGCGGCCGACCTGCCCGCCGTGATCCTGGCGCTCGACGCGGAGCTGGAGGCCGCCCGCCACGGCGGCGGCACCCGCCGCATCCCGGCCGGCGCGTTCTTCACCGGGCTGCTGAGCACGGCGCTCGATCCCGGCGAGATCCTCACCCAGATCTGGGTGCCGGCCCAGGGCGAGCGCACCGGCTCCGCGTATGTCAAGCTGCGCAACAAGGCCTCCCACTATGCGGTGGTCGGGGTCGCCGCGGTGGTCACCCTGGACGCCCAGGGCCAGATCGCGCGGGCAGCGATCGGCGTGACGGGGGCGGCCGCGCAGCCGTTCCGCGCGGCCGGGGCCGAGACGGCGCTCCAGGGCGGCAACCCGCAGAACGGCGCGATCGCCCACGCGGCCGGCCTGGTCGCACAGCAAGAGGTCGAATGGATGGCCGACCTGTCCGGGTCGGCCGACTACCGCCGGCATATGGCCGAGGTGCTGGCGCGCCGGGCGCTCCGCCTGGCGGCCCAACGCGCGGCCGGCCTTTCCTAGGGCAAGTGCCAGCCACCCCTTGGGTCATCGCTGAGTGAGGAGTGAGCACCCCAGGTGCGAACGCGGGTGGGACAACGTTCGCACGTAGGCGTGCTCACTCCTCATTAACCCAAGGGGTCGCTTGAGGCCGCACTAGCCCCGCCCACCAAAGGCTGAATAGCATTCCCCGGGGGCTGGCCCCTCGGGGAACGCATTCGCCGATCGTACAATTGAT
>DATGEF010000658.1:0-6445 GCA_035310405.1 Chloroflexia bacterium
GGAGCAGGCGCGGAGCGGGGAAGGAGCAGCACGATGGATCTGGCGAAGTTGGGGGTCCTCATTCTCGCCGCCTACCTCGTCGGCGCGTTGCCCAATGGGCTGGTGATCGGCTTCATCCACGGCAAAGATCTACGCCAGTACGGGAGCGGCAAGACCGGGGCGACGAACGTCAGCCGCGTGATTGGCCGGCGGGCCGCACTGTTGGTCTTCGTGCTCGACGCGCTCAAAGGGGCGCTCCCGGTGCTCCTCGCGCGGCTGATCGGCTGGAATGACCCCAATACCGAGGCCATCGCCATCGGCTGCACGGCCTGCGCGGCGCTGATCGGCCATATCTGGTCGATCTGGATTCGCATATTTACCGGGGCCTGGGGCGGTGGCCGCGGCGTGGCCACGGGGATCGGCACCATGCTGGTGGTCAACCCCTGGGTGGCGCTGGTGGGCCTGGGCATCGGCATCCCGGTGATTATCATTACCCGCTACGTGTCGCTCGGGTCGATCGTCGGCATCGGGGCCGGCAGCCTGCTGATGGTGGTGCTGGTCGTCCTGCAACATCTCTCGCCCTGGCTGGCCATCTACGCGGTGGTCGCCGGCGGGCTCGTCGTCGTGATCCACCACGATAATATCGAGCGGCTCCGCAACGGCACCGAGCGCAAGCTGACGTTTGGCGGCCCGCGTTGAGCCAGGCGCCGTGGGCCCTGGGCGTGTTGACCCTGAGCGATAAAGGGGCGGCCGGGCAACGCGCGGACGTGAGCGGGCCCGCGGCGCGTGATCTCTTGCTCGCCGCCCTCCCCGGGGCCGACGTGCGGCACCTGGCGCTCGTGGCGGACGAGCGCCCGGCGATCGAGGCGATCTTGCGGGCCTGGGCCGACACGGAGCATCTCGCCCTGATCGTCACTACCGGGGGCACCGGCCTGGCCCCCCGCGATGTCACCCCCGAGGCCACCCTGGCGGTGCTGGACTACCAGGTCCCCGGCCTGGCCGAAGCCATGCGCGCCGCGAGCCTGGCCCATACCCCCCTGGCGATGCTCTCGCGCGCGGTGGCCGGGGTGCGCGGCCGGACCCTGATCGTCAACCTACCAGGGAGTCCAAAAGCGGTTCGCGAATGCCTGGCCGTGATTGGGCCGGCGCTGCCTCATGCGCTGGAAAAGCTCGCCGGCGATCCGACGGACTGCGCCCCGTAGCGGGCCCCAGCAGCTACTCCGCAGTCTGAGTGACCGTCTTAGCGCCGGGTGGGGCGAGCGGGTGGGCGGCAAAATAATCACACCAGTCGCGGATCACACACACGGCGCAGCGCGGGTCGCGCCAGATGCAGATGCGCTGGCCATGCAACAACATGTCCCGGTGGAAGGCCAGCACGGTGGGCGGATCGTCGGGCGCGGGCAGCAACGCCTGGAGCACGGTATGGGCCTGGTCGGCCGTCACCTGCGGGCCGATCAGGCCCAGGCGCTGGCTGACCCGGTGGAGGTGGGTGTCGACGGGCAACACCGGCCGCCGGCACGCGAAAAGCAAGACACAGGCCGCCGACTTTGGACCGACCCCCTCCAGGCTCGTCAGCCAGTCTTTGGCCGCCGGCAGGTCCAGGGTGCGCAAGAAGTCGAGGTCCAGAGTCCCCTGGCGCGCGGTAATGGTCTGGAGCACCCCCTTGATACGGGGCGCTTTCTGTTCCGGCCAGGTCGTGCCCGCGATCGCCGCCTGGATGGCGGCCACCGGCGCATCGCGCAGCGCCTCCCAGGTGGGCCAGCGGGCGCGCAAGGCCTGGTAGGCTGCCCAGGCTTGGGGGTCCGTGGTGCGGTGCGACAGGATCACCTCGATCAAGCTCGCCAGCGGGTCGAGGATCGGCCAGGCCGGCGTCCCGTATTCCTGCATCAGCAGGGCCAGCACGGCCCGCGCCTGGGCGCGCCGCGGCTCCGTGGCGGCTTCGGCCTGCGCCCGCGCCACTTCCTGCGCCGTGGCCGCCGCGCTGGGGCCGGGACTCGGCGCCGGCCATTTTTCGCGATCGCGCTGATCAATGGGCGCCATGGGGGCTCCTTTCCGTGTCCGCTCATTAGTGCGGCCTCCAGCGACCCCTTGGGTGATGAGGAGTGAGCACGCCTACGTGCGAACGTGGCCCCACCCGCGTTCGCACCTGGGGGTGCTCACTCCTCGCTCAACGATCGCCCACGGGGTGGCGGGCACTTGCGCTAGACCGCCATATAGAACGAAGCCCCGCCTGCGGCAACACGCAAAAGCAGACCGGGCGGAGTGATTACTCCGCCCGGTCCAGGTCTCGACGAATCCATATGCTGCGCGCTGCGATCGGCGGCCGTTACTTGGGCGGCGTGGGCGTGGGCGCCGCGGGGGGGCCGACCCCCGGCTGGGTGCCCGTGAGCGGCACCGTGCCCGTGATCGTATGGGTGCCGCTCAGCGGGTTCGTGTTGGTGATCGCCGAGGTCGGCGGCAGCAGCGCCGGCAACGGCGTCGGCGTCGGCTGGGCCACCGGGGGCGCGCTCAGCCAACCTTTGAGCGACTCGATCGTCGCATTCGTGATCAAGTAGACCGCGTTACTGCCGGCCGGGCGGACATAGTAGGCCGAGCCATCCAGGCTGGCATTGCCGACCAACAGCTGTTGCTGCGGCGGCGTGATGCCGCTGAGCACCAGAGTCACGGTCAGCGCGGGCGTCGCCAGCCCATACTGCTGCAGATTAGTCACATTGTCGCCGATTTTGCTGCGCGCCTCCGGCTTCTTGAGCTGGCTCGCCACCTGCGCGACCTGCAGATCGTCGGCGTCGGTCTGCAGCGGCGCGGTGATGCGCCACTTCCCGCCCTGGATCTGTAAGGTCACCGTGCTCGTCGGGCTTTGCACGCTCAACATACTGGCCGTGCCGCTGCTGTAGTCCCAGACGATCACCGTCGGCTCCGCGGTGGGAACCGGCGGGGTGGCCGGGTTCGATTGGAGATAGAAGCTGAGGCCCGCCAGGATGACGAAGACGACGGCGAGCACAATCAGGGTTCGATTACGTCCGATCATCGCTATCGCCTCCTCCACCACACGTAGCCGCCGCCCAGCAGCACCAGCACCGGCAGGAACACGATCGTGCCCCAGGCGATCAGGCTTTGCTGTTCGCTGTTGAGCACCAGCTGGCGGCTGGTCTGGTCCGTCGGCCGCACGGAGATCCGCTCTTCCGATTGCGACAGCCAGTTTACCGTGTTGTTGAACATATCCAGGTTATTGGGCGACTGGGAGATGATCGGGTCCGATAGAAAATCGGCATCGCCGATGATGGCCAGGCGGGTCACCAGCGGCTTGGTGGTTTCCGAACTGGTGAAGTTATTCGTGTCGGTGATCGTCTGCTCGACGGACACGCCGATGTTGAACGGCGGCTGGGGCCCATTCTGGACGGGCGTCAGCGTGTTGGCGCCCGGTTGGAGGACGCCAAATTCGGCCGTCGCGCTGGACTGGATAAAAGGCGTTGTCGTGAAGCCGGCCACGGTCGTCGTCGGCACGAGGATCGGCTCGGCGGCGAAGTAAATCGTCGGCACATTATTCATATCTTGCGTGATCGGGCTGCTCGGGTAGCTGGTATAGGCCACCTGGGCCGGGCTCTGCCCCCAGCGGTTTTGCAGGCTCTGGTTTTCGACGACGATGCCGTGCACCGGGCTCTCGACCAGGCCATATTTCTGTAAGATCGCGGCCGGCAAGCGGGCGGCAAAGGGATCGCCAATCAACAGGACATGGCCGCCCTGGTCGAGGTAGCCGATCAGCGCCCGCACCACGGCGTCCGGCAGCGGTTGCTGCTCCGGCGAGGGCGGGACGATCATGACGTCGACATTCTTGGGCGAGATCGTGGAGCTGATCACGAAGTTGTACGGCGGCAGCACGATATAGTTTTCTTTTTCCAGGCCGGTGCGGGCCAGGGTCGCGGCCAGCGTTTGCTGGCTACTCCCGGAGCCCTCGAAGCTGAGCGGCGAGCCGGGGACATTCAGGATGGCGATTTTCTTCTGCACATTATTGCGCAGGCGCAGCAAGGCGCCGGTGAAGTTCTGCTCGCTTGTGCTGTCGGCCGTCTCATGGTGCCGGCCGTCGTCGAAGACGACGACATCGGCGCGCGTCAGCCCGTACTGATTGGCCAGGCCCACGTTCACAAAGGGGTCGACGGTCGTAACTTTCAGCTTGTCGGTATATTTCTGGTATTCTTTCAGCAGGTTCTCGGCGGTACGCTGCTGGGTAATCTCGGTCGACTGGGTGCTGAAGAACATGTAGGCGGTGACCGTCTGAGTCAGCTCGCGGGCCGTTTTGATCGACTGCGGCGAGAGGCTGTTCTGCTGGCCTTCGGTGAGATCGGCCCGCAGAATGGCGGCCGGCTGGCGCTTGCCCAGTTCGCCATAGAGGAAGTTGATGGTCACCAGGATGCCGATGCCCAGGGCGATCATCAGGGTCGTGCCCAGGACATTGCGCGTGCCGCGGCCGGTGACCAGGTCGATGATCCCCTGCGGGTTCATCAGGCCAAAGGCGCCAAGGGCCAACAACGCGGCGATCAGGCCGACCTTGAACGGCAGGTCGAAGAAGTTACCGGTCACCCCCCAGTACAGCAGGGTGCCGATCAGCAAGATCAGCCCGAGCCACCCGGCGATATTCGCCGCCAGTGCCCGGGTCGGGTTGGGCGCGGCCCCCTCGGGCGCCGCCTCATCTGGCATAGTTGTAGGATCGGTGGTCATAATCGCGCTCTCCGCGTTTCCAGGATCTGGACGGTGGCGAACAAGGCCGCCGCCACGATACTCAGATAGAACAGGATATTGGCCAGGTCGACGACGCCCTTGCCGAAGTCGTCGAAGTGGCTGGTCACCGACAGCGCGCTCAGCAGGCCGCTGGCCGTCGACGGGAAGACCGGCGTGAGATAGCCGATGATCCAGAGGCCCAGCAAGACGACGAAAGCGATAATGTAGGCGATGACCTGGTTACTGCTCAACGACGAGGTAAACACGCCAATGGCCAGGAACGAGGCGCCCATCAGCAGCAGGCCCAGGTAGCCGCTGAAAATGGGGCCCATGTCCGGGTTGCCCAGCCCCTTGAGGATCAACGGGTAGAACAAGGTCACGGCGACCATCACGATCCAGAAGATCACGGTACCGAGAAACTTGCCCAGCACCACTTCCCACTCGCGCACGGGCGAGGTCATCAGCACTTCCATGGTGCCGGTGCGCTGCTCCTCGGCCAGCAGGCGCATGGTCAGCGCCGGCCCGATGAACAGCAGCAGGACTTCCACGGTGCCGAACCAGTCCTGCATCGAGGCCTGCTTATTCTGCAAGACGCCCAGGGCGAAGAAGAGGCCCACGCCGAACAGCCAGAAGGCCAGGGCCACATAGCCCACCGGCGACACAAAAAACGAACGCAGCTCCTTGACGGCAATCGTCCAGGTATTTCTCACCGGCGGCCTCCTTTCCGGGGGCGGCGGGGGGCCGCCGGGGCCGCGGCCGCGGCGGCCGCCGCGGCGGCCTCAGCTTCGGCCGCCGCCTGGTCGGCCTCGGCCTGGTACTCGATTTCCTGTTCCTCATAGGCCGCGCCCTCGTCGGCCATGTAAAGCTCGGCCGTGTCCGGCTCGGTCATCGGCTCTTCCGTGCTGGTGACCCGCAGGAAGACATCTTCCAGACTCAGGCTGACGGAGCGCAGTTCCAGCAGCTCCCAGTTCTGGCTGACCACCAATTGGGCCAGCTTGGGACGCAGATCGGATTGGGGCGCGGTGACGACTTCAAAGGTCGTGCCGCCGCTGCCGGTATCCATGCCCGGCGTCACTTTGACGCTCTCCACGCTGGGCAGCCCACTCAGGGCCGCCTGCACATGATCCTGTGGCCCGCGCACGGTCACCAGCACTTGCTCGTGGCCGCCGGCCACGTCCTGCGCCAGGTGGACCGGGGTATCCAGGGCCACCAGGCGGCCGCGGTTGATGATAATCACCCGCGAGCAGGTCATCGAGACCTCGGGCAGGATGTGGGTGGAGAGGACCACGGTGTGATCCTCGGCCAGGGACTTGATCAGCTCGCGGATCTCGATGATCTGCCGGGGGTCCAGCCCCACGGTCGGCTCGTCGAGGATCAGCACGTCGGGGTTGCTGAGCAAGGCCTGGGCCAGGCCCACGCGCTGCCGGTAGCCTTTGGAGAGCTTGCTGATCAGCTTGTTGGCGACGTCGTCGATGCGGACCTGCTCCATCACTTCCTGGATGCGGGCCCGCCGCGCCGCGCCGTTGTTCATGCCCTTCAACTTGCCCATGAAGTTGAGATAATCGACCGGGGTGACGTCCGTATAGAGCGGCACGGTCTCCGGCAGATAGCCGACATGCCGGCGGACTTCCAGCGAGTTTTGACCTACATCATACCCATCCACGTACACCGTGCCGCTGGTGGCCGGCAAATAGCCCGTGATGATCCGCATGGTGGTCGACTTCCCGGCGCCGTTGGGGCCGAGGAAGCC
>DATGEF010000659.1:0-8128 GCA_035310405.1 Chloroflexia bacterium
TATCCTGCTGCTGCATCAGCCGCAGCGCCTCGCGAATGACCTCACTCACGCTGGTGTAATGGCCGGTAGCCACCTTCTGCTGGACGTATTCCTCAAAGGTGGGTCCCAGGTTGACGTTTGCCATAGCGATCACCTCCCCGCCCATTATAACCAAAATTATCAAATATTGACAATGGCCAGGCACTCGATAGAACGCTGGGCTGCCTAACCACGGTTGTGTGATTAGCTACCGATGTAGGCTATAACCCACCCCATCGCCGTGCATTGTCTAATCTTGTTCGAAGCAGGCGAACCCATCTATTTTGATCGGGATCTTGCAGACAGTCTTCTAGCGGCCAACCTGGTGCTGACTCGATTAGGTGGATGATTGCCCAGGCCAGGCCGTAACAATCATCTGGTCCGAATAGCTTGACCAATTCTTTGGCCTCTTCATCAGTTACAGGTGGGGATATTATATCTAGAAGATCCCCATGCTGATCGATACTCTCGGCATCAGCATCGCTATCCGGTAAAGGTCCTAATTCAATGAGCTTATGTATTTCTTGACGTATCATATTTGGCCCAACCCCAATGCTGTGACCAAGTGCAAACTGGCAAAATTTATGCCTACTATAAGCCTCGATTGTGCTATTGGGCTTATATTGTTTGAATGCAATTACGGTTTATAGCCGCGTTAAAACGGTGCTACTTGGCACTTAAACGCAGCAGTGTTGGGCTTGGGACTAGATATTGGGAGATGAGATAGTTAAGCTACAATAGCTCTACAAATTTATTCCCAGAGTACTCGAAGTTCTTTCGTATGGGCTTACGGAAACAAGGCCCACTTTCTGTATAATCAATCGTATTTAATTCCTTTACGTAGTGTAACTCGCACCAATTCTCTGGCTGCTGTAGGCGTCCGTAGTAATGCCAACCAAAGTGTGCTTCCGCCGCTGTCGGGATGATTAAATTTCCATACTCTCCTATCTCGACTTCGGCGGGCTGATTCACCCTGAGAACTTCTGTAGTACCGAAATGTATGTTGAAGTCGTCCACTGTTTGTTCAAGTTCACGCACCAATTGGAGTGATTCCTGACTGCGGCCACCGAAGATCTGGTCAGCTATGATGATGTTGACGTATTTCCCCTGATGTTCTGTAAACCAAGTCCGTAGTCTGTTCCAGTTCATCATCTTGCCTCTCTAATGTATCTTCTCAGAAAAGGCGGCCCAGGGCGGCGTTGGCCAGCTCGACGGTGGCCTGCAGCGGGCCGGGCAGCAGGACGGTGAAGTTGCCCTTGCGCATGGTAACTCGGCACTCAACCATGGTCTGGCATTCGTAGCCACCATCGTTCTTGTGATCCTCGTTTACGCTGCGCGAGTAGCGCCCAAACAGTACGTTTAGCGAGCTTGGTTGTTCTGGCAAGTGGCCGCAGGCCGGCCAAAGACCGCCGACCAGTCCCCGATAGAAATGCTGAAAGGCACATCGCAAGGTTCTATCCGGTTGCGTTAGCAACTCTACAACCGACCGCGGTTCAGTGCTGACCTACCCAGGAGATCATGCCGGGAATGAAGTACAATTTAGGTCTTCATTCAGGCCCAAAGGTCGTGGAACACCGCCCGCTAAAAGCAGCGCATCCGCCGAACACGCGCCAGCGATTGCGGACGGGGTGGGCTATTCCGAAGGCGCCCGGGGTAATAACCCTCGTTCCGCGGCCACCGCCACGGCCTCCCCCCGGCTGCGCACGCCCAGCTTGTGCAGGATATGCGTGACATGGTACTGGACCGTCTTCGGCGTGATGTCCAGCTGCGCCGCGATCTGCTTATAGGGCAGGCCCTGCGCCATGCCGCCCAGGATCGCCCGCTCCCGCGCGGTCAGGGCGTCGGGGTCGCCTTCCCGCTGGGCCAGCACGGCGAAGCGCTCTACCACGCGGGTGGCCAGGGGTGGGGGCAACACCGCCTGCCCCTGACTGGCGGCGCGCACCGCCGCCGCGATGGCGGCCGGCGGCGCGTCTTTGAGGATGTAGCCGCGCGCCCCGGCCTTGAGGCTGGCAAAGACCTGCTCATCCTGATCAAACGTCGTCAAAATGACGACCTCGGCCGCGGGATAGGCCGCCCGCAATCGCGGCAGCGCGTCCAGGCCCGCCAGCCGCGGCATTTGCAGATCCAGGAGGATCACGTCCGGGCGCAAGCGGGCCGTCAGCGCGATCGCCGCCTCCCCGTCGGCCGCTTCCCCCACGACCTGCAGGTCCGCGTGCTCGGCCAGGATGCGCCCGATCCCCTGGCGCGCCAGCGGGTGGTCGTCGACGATCAGCACCCGGATGGGGCGGGCGGCGGCCGCCGGGGGCGCCGGCGGGGCGCCAGGCAGCAACACGACGGCCGGGGCGGGGCCGGGGCGGCCGTAGGGGAGCACGGCCCGCACCGTCGTCCCGTGCCCGGGGTGGCTGGTCACGGTCCATTCCCCGCCCAGGCTGCGCGCCCGCGCGGCCATGCTCAGCAGCCCGAAGCCGCCGGCGGCGGTCGGCGCGGCCGCGTCCGGGAGAAAGCCGGCGCCGTCGTCTTCGACGGTCAGCACGACGGCGTCCTCCGCAAAGGCCAGGCCCAGGAGGGTATGGCGGGCGGCGGCATGCTTGTAGATATTCTGGAAGGCCTCCTGCGCAATCCGGAATAGCGCCGTCGCGATATCGGGCGCCAGCGGCCGCTCCGGGCCCTCGACATAGAACTGGGTCGCCAGCCCGGCGCGTTTAGCCAGGCCGGCCAGCTCGGGCGCCAGCGCGTCGCGCAGCGATTGATGCTGCAGCGGGGTGGGATGCAGGCCCAGGACCGAGCGCCGCGCCTCTTCCAGCGCCCCGCGCGCCAGGGCCTCGGTGTCGGCGAGCACCTCCGCGTCGGCCGGGCTCCGGGCGGCCGGGTAGGGTTTGAGCGATTCGAGGTTGATGATAATGCCGGTGAGCGACTGGGCCAGCGTGTCGTGGATTTCGCGGGCCAGGCGGTTGCGCTCCTCGACCACGGCCAGGGCGCGGGCCTGCTGCTCCAGGCGTTGGTGCTCCAGCGCGAGCGCCAGCAGGCCGGCGATGGGCTCGACCAGCGGGGGGTCGCCCGGGCCATAGGCGCCGGCCGTCCGGCTGACGAGCACGAGCCCGCCCAGGACGCGGCGGGCCGCCTGGATCGGGACCACGACCCCGGCGCGGCCGCCCGCGTCGCGGAGCAGTTGGTCGCCGGCATGCGCGGCCGCGGTGGCCGCGAAGTCGCCCACCACCACGGGCTGCTGGGCCAGCAGGGCGGGCGCGAACGAGAATTGGCTGACCAGCCAGGACTGATCGGCGCCCCCGGCCGGCGGATGGCTAAAGGCGAGGGCCAGCGCGCGATCGGCCGCGGCCGTGGTGGCCGGCTGCAGCAGCAGGACGGCCAGCGCGTCATGGGCCAGGACGTGCCCCGCCTGTTGGGCGATGATGCTGAAGATCCGGGAGACGTCGAGGCTGGCGGCGATCGCCTGGGTGATCGCCGCCAGGGGGGCGTTGGGGCCCGCGGGCCGCGGCCGGGAGCCGGCGCGATTCATGCGCCGCCTTCCCCCGCCGGCGCCGTGTCTGGGGGCGTGTGCTGCTGGGCGATCGCGGCGATCGTGGCGATCCCGGCGGCGGGGATGCCCACCCGCTCGGCAACGGCGGCGAACCGCGCGGCGCCCAGCAGCAGGTGTGCGTTCACCAGGCCGACCAGCAGGGCATCCGGCGCCGCGGGATAGCGGCTGGCGATTTCGGCCTCCAGATCGGCGGCCGCCTGTGTGGCCCTGGCGACCAGCGCCGCCGGCAGATCTTGCTCTCGGCTCCACCGGGCAAAGTTGCCCGGCCCGACGAGCATCCGCACGCCGACGGCGTCCTGGCCCAGGGCGAAGTCGGCGGCGTCATCCCGGGCGCGGGCCGCGCCGTCCTCCGCGGGGCCGGCCCCGGGCGGGCGGCCGGCCGGCTGCCCGCAGTCGGCCCAGAACTGCCCGGCCTGGGCGGCGGTCAGCACGCGGCCAAAGTAGAGGAGCCGCGGCACGGTGGTTTCGATCAGCCGGGGGGTGCGCGCGCTCGAATCGAGGAGCCAGGAGTGCTGGCGCCAGCACCCGTCGGCGCTCAGGGCATAGCCGGTCACGATCTGGAGCGTGGCCGGCTGGCCGTGCCAGAGCTGGGCCACGTTGTCGTGGCACGCCCCCGGCCAGCCAGGTTGCGGGCACGCCGGACCGGCCACGACCCGCCCCTCCGCCAGGAGGGCCTCCAGGTCCGGCTCGACGTCGGCGAAACAGGCAGCGGCGCCCCCCAGGGCCAACAAGCGATGTTGCAGCGTGGCCAGCCGGGGCTGCCGGGTGATCGCCCGGCCCGCCTGCTGGGCCAGCCGGCGCCGCCACGCGGCCTCCATCAGCGGTACGCGGGGGGGCGCCGGCGATTCCGGGCGCGATCGGTGCGGCATGGGTCTATGCCCCCTGTGGGGGCGGGGGCGCCGCCTGGGCGGCTTCTTCCGCCGCGAATTGGGCGCTGAGCGCCGCTTGCTCCCCGGCGAGCGCCACCAGGCGGGCGTTCGGCGCGGGCTCGCCGGCAGGCAGGGGCGCGGGCGTGAGGGGGGCCGCCGCGCCCCGCCGAGGGCGGATCACCTGGCGCAGCGCGCTCACGACGCCGGGGCGGGGCGCGGCCATCAGCAGCTGCGTCTGGCTCGTCGCGTCGCTGTACAGGGCCAGGAAGACCACATAGAGGACACCGGCCACGGGCACCGCCAGCAGCGCCCCGCCCAGCCCGCCCAGCTCGACTCCGGCCAGCAGGGCGAGTAACGCGCCCAGGGGATGTAAGCCCACCGCGTGACCGCTCACCCGCGGCACGATGACGTTGGATTCCACCTGTTGCAGCACGATGAAGTAGATAATCACCCACCAGACGAGGGGCTGCGGCTGGAACAGGGCGAGGATCACGGCGGGGATCATGCCCAGGACCGGCCCGATCATGGGGATGAACTCGAACACGAAGGCCAGCAGCCCGATCACCAGCGGGTAATGGACGCCGAGGACGGCCGCGCCCAGCCCCGCCGCGACGCCGACCGTGAGCGACACGAGGATCTGGCCGCGGATGTACCCGCCCAGCACCCGGTTCAGGGTCGCCTCGACAAAGAACCAGCGCTCCCGGGCCGCACTGGGCAGCAGGCGCAACGCCCAGGTGTGCATGCTGTTGCCGTCGAGCAGCAGATAGAAGGTGATGGCCAGTACGAGAAACAGATCGGTGACTACCGTGACCAGGCCGGTCAGGATGGCCAGGGTACCGCCCAGCAGCGAGCTGCTCGCGCTGGTCACGGCGTCGGTGAGCTGCTGGCGTAACGCGGCGACGTTCAGGGGGATGCCTTGCTGCTGGAAGAAGCGGTCGATCTCCGCCTGGGCCCCGCTCTGTGAGGCGAAGAGCGTGGGCAGGGTTTTGACGAGGTCCTGCAGCTGCGCGGTCAGCGGCCCGATGAGCAAGGCCGCGCCGACCGCCAGCGCCCCGAGGATGGTCAGGTACAGGAGCAAGATGGCGAGGAGCCGCGGCAGCCCGCGCTTTTCCAGGCGATCGACCAGCGGGCCGAGGAGAAAGGCGACGAGGAAGCTGGCCAGCAGCAGCACGAGGATATTCAGGAAGCGTTCGATGACCGTCCAGGCGATCACGGCCACGACCGTGCCGGCGATGATCGTCAGGAAGCGCTGCAGCCAGGGATTCAGGCCGAAGCGATCCGGCAACGCGGGCGGGGCGGGCGGCAGGGGCAGACTCATAGGGCACCTCGGGAAACGACCGCGGGCGCACGCCGCGCCGGATAGCACGGCAGCACTTCTATGCGCTCAGAAAATGCCGCCCAGCAGACGAAACCACTATCGATTAGCTGTATCGACAGCCTTAGCCCACAGGTGCCGCGCCCCGCAGCGGGCCGGGCGCGCGTTGGGGCCTGAGTCCATTGTACCACATGGGGTGTAGCACATGGGGCGGGGGGCCCACAGCGGGGATACCCGCCAACTTTGCGGGCGGGAGTATTGCAGCGGACACGCCTATGGGGCGGGTCTCAAGGCCCGTCAGTCCAATAATTGATCTGAGATGTAAATACTTAGCAAAAACGTTAGCAAACCTGTCATTCTGAGCGCAGCGAAGAATCCGTCGCCGGGCGTAACCTGTCGTCGATGGGCGGCCGATCCGTCCGCCCCCGCATCCTGATCCTTAGCCCCCGCGCGCCCGCCCATGTCACGCCGGTGGGTTGTCAGTTATATGTCCCACCGGATTCTTCGCTGCGCTCAGAATGACAAACCTTAAACTATCTGCTAAGAAAATACATCATCTTTGGATTGGTTGAACTCCTTGGCCGCAGATCCGCTCCTACCACCGACCGCATGATCCGGGGAGTTCTGCTCCGGCCGCGCGGCGCCCCCGCTACGCCGGGCAGATGATCCAGAAGGGGCAGCGCAGGCAGGCGTCGGCGTCGGCCGGCGTGGCCGGGAAGTGGCCGGCCCGGATGCCCTGCACGGCCCCTTCGAGCTTGGCCAGGCGCTCGCGCTCGTAGCGGCCGGCGATCTCGACGGGGACTGTCTCGCCCGTCTCCAGGTATTCCAGCTCGATGGTCAGCGGGGCTGTGGGGCCGAGCTCCTGGCGGGCGGCGGCCTGGATCAGGGCCAGGCGGAGCGCCCGGCGGTCGTCGTCGCGGGGCTTGCCGGTGCGCAGGCGCACCACCCGGATGCCCTGCCCCGGCTGCCGCTGGGCCAGATCCAGGCGCGCGCGCACCGTGGCCCCGCCCAGCGGCACCGTGAGCTCCTCGCGCCAGGCCGCGGTGGGCGCCGTGCCGGCCAGCCGCCGCCAGGTGGCCAGCACCAGGCGCCGGGCCGCATCCGCGTACAGGGCCTCGTGGATATGGCCCTGCGGCCCCGCGCTTTCCCAATTGCCGGCCAGCAGCTCCAGCACCGCGGCCTCGCCCGCCGGCAGGCGGTTGGCGGTGTGCTCGGCGCGCAGATGGCGCAAGACCTCGCGCACGACTTTGTTGAAGCTCTGGTAGCCCCCGGACTCGCCCGCGTCCAGCCGCAGCCGCCGGCTGTATTCGTACTGGCGCGGGCAGTGCAGGTACTGCTCGAGATCGGCCACGTCGAAGACGGTCTCCGGGTCGGGCGCGGGCGAGTCCGCGGCCGGGGCCGCTGCGGCCGGGGCGCCGGCGGCGGGCCAGGTGAGCGGCTGGGGTGGCTGCTGGGCGAAGGCCGGGGCGAGCAAGGCCAGGAATGGCGACGGTTTGGCGGCCTGCTTGCCATAGCGCGTGGCCCGGCTCAACACCAGCTCGTCGCGGGCGCGGCTGAGGGCCACGAAAAAGAGGCAGGTTTCTTCCAGCTCCTGGTCGCTCTCGCTCTCCCCCGTGATCAGCCCGGGCGGCGGGGGGCAGGCCTCCCACATCTCGCGAAAGGGGAAGCGCCCCGCCGCCAGGCAGGGCACGTAGACGACCGGGAATTCCAGCCCCTTGCTGGCGTGGACGGTCAGCACGCGCACGGCGGCCAGCTCGTCGCCGCCGGCGGGGGTGCGGCCCGGCACCTGCTTGGCGGCATACAGCCGGCGCACATGGGTCAGAAATTGCCGCAAGGGCGAGGGCGCGGTGTCGGGGCTGGTCCCGGCCGGCGGGGGGGCGGATGGCGCCTCCAGGCTGCGGGCCAGGCCGAGCAGCTGGTCGATGGCCATGATCTGGGCGGCCGCCCCGGCGCTGCCGTCGGCCAGCAGCCCGCCCAGTGGCGACGCCGGCCCGAAGAGGAAGCGGGCCAGGAAGCCCGCCGGGTCGCGATAGGGGCCGGCCGCGTCGATCGCCGCCGCCAACGCGGCACAGGCCGCCGCCGCTGCGGGCTCCAGCCCGGCCTCGGCCGCCCGGTCCAGGGCGCGTGGGAACGGCACCTGCTGCGCCCGCGCCCACTGCACCAGCGCGGCACAGGCCAGCCGGTCGATCGGGGCCCCGGCCAGCCGGCTGGCGCGCAGCAGCGCCCGCCCGTCGCTCTCGGCGGCGAGCGAGACGAGGGCGAGCAGGTCCCGGATCTCGGGCCGCTCGAACAGGTTCCCCAGGTAGAGCGTGGGCACCCCGGCCGCCTCCAGGACCCGGGCGATACTCGCCGCCTGCCCATGCGTCCGGCAGAGGATCGCTTGCTCCT
>DATGEF010000660.1:0-3884 GCA_035310405.1 Chloroflexia bacterium
GCCGCCCTGGGGCGGCTGGCCGAGATCCTCGTCACCGCGGGCGGCAACCCGGCGGTCACGCTCGCCCTCCTCACTTGCAGCGAGGCCGGCGACGAGGTGCTCCTGCCGGCGCCGTATTACATGATCCTTGCAGCGCGAAAGCCACACCCCTAATGAATTTTGACGCTGGAAATCGGTAATCTAGGCTCAGTCCATTACCGATCTTCGCTGTCAAAATTCATTAGGGGTAGTGGATGAAGCGCCACGGCTGTTGTAAAGTCAGCGACGCCGCCTGGGGGTGAGGAAATTGTCATTCTGAACGCAGTGAAGAATCCGTCTCTGACCCGCGGAGACGGACTCTTCGCTGCGCTCAGTAGTCTGTCAATCGCTAATTGTCATGTTCAGTACAGGGATAGAGCCGCTCCAACTTGATCCGTGCTTCCGCCGTCGTGAATTGCCAGCGGATCGTGGCTCCCGCCGCGTTCCGCCGCTCTTCCCACGCGCGCGCCTCGGCTTCTAACGTTTCCCGATCAGCGATCCGCCGGTTCAAACACTGCCGCCCTAACACGCTCAGTTCGATTTCCGCCATGTCCAACCAACTTCCGTGCTTCGGGGTGTAATGAAATTCCAGCTTGCTCGCAATCCGGTGCGCTTCGGCGGGCGGAAAGTGGGCGTACAAACTGGCCTTGCTATGGGTATTCAAGTTGTCCACCACCAGCCGGATCGTCTCCGCCTGCGGGAAATGGTCATCCACCAGATCCCGCAAACACTCGGCAAAATCCGCCCCCGTGCGGGCGTCGGTCACTTTGACGTGCCGCCAGTTGGCGTGCGGCGCGAACATCATAAACAGATTACTGCGCCCATTATGCTCATACTCGTGGTCATAGCGCGCGGCGCGGCCGGGGGCCAGTCCTTGCGGCCCGCGCACCTCCCGGCGTTGTTCTTTCTGGCTTTCATCCCCACAGACCAGCGGGTGCGCCGGGTCGGGCGGCAGGGCGTAGAGGTCCAGAATTTCCTCCATTTGGGCGACAAAGCCGGCGTGGGCCCCGGGCGGCAGACACCATTGCTGCTTTAGCCACGGCTTAAGTTCGTTTTTTTTAACGTCTGGCGCACCGTTTCGTGCGAAATGTGATCGACGACGTGCAGTTCGACCAGCTGCTGGCCGACTAAGCGTAACGTCCAGCGGACGGACCCCTCCGGGGGCGAGGAGCAAACCAGCGCCACCAGGTGGGCTGCGACGGTGCCATCCACGAGGGTCCGCCGGGCCGGGCGGCGGGCTTGGCCGTGAACGGCGCGGGTTAACCCGGCTTGGCAAAAGGTTTGGCGCACGCGGACGATGGAGCGCACGCTAAGATCGAAAGCATCGGCAATCTGTTCGTCCGTCCAGGCGGGGGCACCAGGGCCGGTATCGGCTTTGAGCAGGACACGGGCACGAATATGGGCGAGATTCGGGAGAGTGCCGGCCCCGACCAAGTCTTTGAGTTCTTGCCGTTGAGCAGGGCTGAGTTCGACACGATATTTCTTATACATACAGGGTCTCCTGAAGTAAGAGATGATCGGTAGTATAAGCAACCACCCGCAACGTGACAAGCTGCTCTGGACGCACTACTCAGAGTGACAAGATCCCGACGTTGCCACAGCCGTGGATGAAGCGCAATCAGACTCGCAGATAGACACCGTTTCGTATATAATGGAGGCAAGCACATTAACAATGCAATTCTGTTAGGCGGTTTCGAGGTAAGGTCCCTCGGGTAAAAGCACGACCGTTTTGCTCAGTGTGCGTAACACCACGGGATCAGCTGATCCGGCGGCGGTGTTCCCCCATCGAACGTATCTTCGGGTGTCCGAAGTAGTGCTGCGGACTACAGCCCATGTTGCCGGCGTTACACCCGGAAGCCACGCCCCGTGAGGGGCCGTGGTCTAGTCACTTCTATCATGCGCTCGTCGCCCGCCTCTGCGGCCTGACGGCGGTCGCCGCCCCGCTGGCGGAGGAGACCGGCTATGCGCTGGCCTGGGACCAACTGGCCCCCCACCTGACGCCGCGCACCCGGGCCGTCCTGTTTAGCACGCCCAGCAACCCGACCGGCGCCGTGGCCGAGCGCGCGGCGATCACGCGCTGTGCCCCATCACCCTGGGCAGCTTCTCCAAAAGCTTCGGCCCGGCCGGCCGGCAGGTCGGCTACCTGCTGGCCCCGCCCGCCGTGATTCGCCAGGCGCAGGCGGGGCAGGCGACCCTGGCGATCAGCGCGCCGGCGAGCGGCCAGCAGGCGGTGGCGGCCGCGCTCGACTCCGATTACTACCCCGCTCTGGCCGCCCAGCGCGCCGCGCTGATCGCCCGCCGCGCCGCCCTCCAGGCCCGGCTGGCGACGATCCCCCGCCGGGCCTGGCCGGCGACCGCTGGCGCCGTGTTCGCCTTCGTGCGCGTCGTCGACGGCCCCCCGGTCGAGCGCCTGGCGCCCGATCTGATCCGCCAGGCCGGGGTGCTGCTGCTGCCGGGCACGATCTTCGGCGCGGCGGGCGCCTGCCACCTGCGGCTCGCCTACGGCACCACGCCCGTCCCGGTGCTGGAGACCGCCCTGGCCCGCCTGCGGGCCTATTTTGCCTAAGGTGGGGGCGTTGCTGCGGCCAGGGGTGGTGTGGTACAATCTTATGCTGGGCGTTTATGCGCAGCCGTCGAACAGGATTCTCGGCCGCAGCGGCGGTAGGGTGGGGAAGAGGGCCAGGGGATGAACGACACACAGTATGACGTGATCGTGGTCGGCGCCGGGCACGCCGGCTGCGAGGCGGCGCTGGCCGCGGCGCGCATGGGCCGGCGCACGCTCTTGCTGACCCTCAACCTGGACAGCGTGGCGCTGATGCCCTGCAACCCCTCGATCGGCGGGCCGGCCAAGGGGCACGTGGTGCGCGAGATCGACGCGCTCGGCGGCGAGATGGGGCGCAACACGGACCGCAGCTTCATCCAGATCCGTATGCTGAACACCAGCAAGGGGCCGGCGGTGCAGGCCCTGCGCGCCCAGTGCGATAAGCAGATCTACCATCTGGCGATGAAGACGGTGCTGGAAACCACGCCCCATCTCGACCTCAAGCAGGGCGCCGTGGCCCAGTTGCTGCTGGAGCCGGCCGCCGGCAGCGATCCCGCCGAGGTGGGCGCGACGCTGGCGCCGGATGCGGCGGCCGCCGACGGCGCCCTGGCCAACCCGCGCCGCCGGCTGCGGGTCACCGGGATCGTCACCGCGACCGGGCGGATCTACCGCGGGCACGCGGTGGTGCTGACGACGGGCACCTTCCTGCGCGGGCGGATCATCATGGGTGAGGTGACGGCCAGCGCGGGCCGGGCCGGCGAGGCGCCGTCGATCGCCCTGGCCGAGAACCTGGGTGAGCTCCAGTTCCCGCTGCTGCGGCTGAAGACGGGCACCCCGCCCCGCATCGACGCGCGGACGATCGACTGGCGCGGCATCGAATACCAGTTCGGCAGCCCGACCCCGCTCCAGTTCAGCCACACCGCCGTTGAGCCGGTGCTGCGCCCGCCCCTGCCCACCTACCCGAACCCGGCCCCCACGGCCTGGCGGCCCCAGCTGCCCTGCTACCTGGTGCATACCACCGCCGAGACGCACACCATCATCCGGGACAACCTGAGCCGCGCCCCGATGTTCAACGGCGGCATCGCGGGGGTCGGGCCGCGCTACTGCCCGTCGATCGAGGA
Source organism: Chloroflexia bacterium (assembly GCA_035310405.1). Taxonomy (GTDB): domain Bacteria; phylum Chloroflexota; class Chloroflexia; order QHBQ01; family JAICKM01; genus JAICKM01. The sequence continues at coordinate 3,682 of DATGEF010000660.1, forward strand.
CAAGATCGTGCGCTTTGCCCACAAGGAGAGCCACCAGCTCTTCCTGGAGCCGGAGGGCTGGGAGACGCACGAAGTCTATGTGCAGGGCGCCAATACCAGCCTGCCCGAAGATGTGCAGTGGGCGCTGCTCCGCTCGATCCCGGCGCTACGCGCTGCCGAGATCATGCGTATCGGCTACGCGGTGGAGTATGATGCCGTGCCCA
>DATGEF010000661.1:0-2108 GCA_035310405.1 Chloroflexia bacterium
GGGTGGAAAATCGGCATCCTCCTGGCCGGGGGGCTGCTCGGGCTGGGCGCGCTGGCGGTTTGGGGCCTGCCGCTGCTGCAGGATGCGACCGCCCCGCCCGGGCCGGGACTCCCCCCCCTGGCCGCGGTCGTCTATGAAGATGCCGCCGGCGGGATCAGCCGCTGGGACGCCGGCACGGCCGCCGTGCAGAGTCTCGTCGGCGCCACGGAGCCCCGCCTGCAGCTCCTGGGCGTGAGTGCCGATGGGGGCCAGGTCGCTTACCTGGTCGCGCCGGCCCCTCCTCCCGCCACACCGCTCCCGACTCCGGGCGCACCCGAGCTGTCGCCCGTGGCGGGCGATACGGCTGCGCCCGCCTATACCCTGCGTCTGTGGCAGGACGGGAGTCCCCCGCTCGACGTACCAGTTCCGGAGGGGGTCGCGCCCGGCCTGGCCGTGCAGTTCCTGGACAGTGGTGATCTCGCCGTGCTGCTGCATGCCACGGCCCGGCGCCCGGGCCCGCTCTATCTCTACAACCCCGACGCGGGGCGCCTGCGCCAGGTCAGCCCGACCCTGGATAGCTTTGCCCTCGGGCGCGGGCTGCTCGCCTATGCCGCGCCCGAGACGACCCCGGCGCCCGCCGGCGCCGGCGGGCGCCACGTTGTGGCCCTGTTCGACGTCGCCGGCGCGGGGCCGGCCACTCCCGTGCTGAGCGTTACGGTCCCCGCGGAGAGCCGGCGCCCGATCCAGCTGTACTATGAGCCGGCCCATAACGCCTTTCTCTCCGTGGCGGCGCGCGCGAACGGGACGGGGGGCCTCGTGAACCAGCTGGGCCTGGGCCTGTTCCTGGCGGATGCGCCGGCCCTGGCGCACGAAGTGACCCTGGACACCAACACCGGCACGGAGGGCCTGGCGATCAGCAGCAGCGGCCAATATCTGCTCTATCAAGGTGTGGGACCGCAAGCGATACCCCATATTCCCCCGGCCCAGCTCCACGTCGGGGTGCCCTGGCGGGTGGCCGCCCTCGACTGGAGTGGGGATGCCCCCCGCCTAACCCAGGATCGCGAGCTTACCCTCCCCGACGATCTCTTCGCCAACTCGGTCGTCTTCCTGCCCGGCCATGACCGACTCGTCGTCGTCGCGCAGCACATCGCCGGCCAGGTGCAGGGCGGTATTACCTACCCCGTGCCGCTATCGCCCACCCTGCTGCTGGATGATCTCGCCACCGGGCAGATCGAAACCGTGCTCGATAATCGCGCGGCCACGGTACTGGCCGCGCTCGACGCCCGGCGCCTGCTGCTGGCCTTGGCCGCCGGGCCGGCGGAGGGCCAGCCGGACCAACCGCCGCGGCTGGCGCTCGCCGAGCGGCAGAACGGCGGCTGGCAGGTTCAGCCGCTCGGCGACGCGTTCCCCTCCGGCACCCAGCTGCGCTTCGCCGGCCTGCTGCCGGATACCCGGGCGGTGCTCCTCGCTGCCGTGCCCGGCAGCGCCGGCGCGGCGACCTTCTACCGGGTGCCCCTTGACGGCAGCCCGCGCACCCCCCTGGCCACCCTGCCGGCCGCGGCCGCCTATTTCCCCATCCCGGCGCCCTGATCCGCAGCGGATTGCGTAAATTTGGCACTACGACTTTGCGTAGATTTTAGCCGCAGTACCGTTCGTTTGACCCGGAACCGGAGCGGCCCGCCCTCTTGACAAGGCCCCTATACTATAGGAAACATCGGACAGAAGCGCCCTTCTGTCGGATGAATTGTGCCGGCCGCGAGAAGATGCGTGCCTGAACCCCCGCCTATAATCGGGGCAGATCGCTCGCAAAACAACATACGGAAGGACGGCAGCCCTGTGACGGAGGTGGTGCCTGTACCCGACAGCCTCGCCGCGTGGATCGCGCACTACCAGCGCCATGCGGTCGCCGGCCCGCGCACGCCGGCCGGCCGCGCCGCCACCTGGATGGCCGCCACGCGCCCCAGGCGATTAACGACCTGCTGGCCCGCATCGGGCGCTGGCACGACAGCGAGCAGCCCGACCCCGCCCGGCGCATCAGCCCCCTGCGCCCCCACGATCTCCGCCACACCTTCGCCTTCCAACTGGCGCGGACCACCGGCGCCGATAGCTACGAACTCGAACGTCGGTTC
>DATGEF010000662.1:0-4661 GCA_035310405.1 Chloroflexia bacterium
AATGAGCGGATCGTGGTCTTCGGCCAGGACGTGGCCGACTTCCCCCAGCCCGGGGCGCACGAAGGGCTCAAGGGCAAAGGGGGCGTGTTCCACGTCACCCGCGGCGTGGGCGCGGCCTACCCGGGCCGGGTCTGGAACGCGCCGCTGGCCGAGGCGACCATCCTGGGCACCGCGATGGGCTATGCCCTGGGCGGCTGGCTGCCGGTGATCGAGATCCAGTTCCGCGACTATATCCACCCGGGTTGGCAACAGCTCGTCGACGAGATCGCCACCCAGCGCTGGCGCTCGAACGGCACGTTTGCCTGCCCGATGGTCATCCGCGTGGCCTACGGCGACTACCTGGGCGGGGCGGGCGCCATCTGGCACAGCGAGGCCGCGGTCGGCCCGGTGGCCCATTACCCAGGCCTGCGCGTCGTCGTGCCGGGCACGGCGGCCGATGCGGCCGGGCTGCTGCGCGAGGCGATGGCCTCCGGCGACCCCGTGGTCTTCCTGGAATGCAAGTCGCAGTACGAGGCGCACCCCGCCCGCTCCCCCTACCCCGGGCCGGACTACCGGGTGCCGTTCGGCGTCGCCCGCCTGCACCAGGAAGGCGAGGACCTGACCATCGTCACCTATGGCAACCTCCTGCCGCGCGCGACCGTCGCCGCGCAGCGCCTGGAAGATGAGCTCGGCGTCTCTTGCGAGATCCTCGACCTGCGCACCGTCGACGCCGGCTATGACCGGGGGGCCATCCTGGCGTCGATCCGCAAGACGGGCCGGCTGCTGGTGGCCGACGAGGACCGCCCGATCGGCGGCTTCGGGGGCTCGGTGATCGCCGACTTCGCGACGCAGGCCAGCCACCTGTTGCGCAGCCCGATCGGCCGCGTGTGCCCGAAATACACCCGCGTCTCCTATGGGCCAGTCGGCGAGAAGGCGATCATGCCCTCGCCGGATAGCGTTTTTGACGAGGCCAAGCGCATCCTGGGCGTTTGACGGGTCGTCAGTCGTCAGTCGTCAGTCGTCAGTTGTTAGACGGGTAGGTTGCTGCTGATGACGGATGAGTCGGCGGCAGTTGCTACGGAATCCGATCTGTAAAGGGCCGGCATCCTGCTGGGGTGCCGGCTCTTTTTGCGGAATACCGCCTGGAATGGCGGGGCAGGGGGTCGTTCGGCTATAATGTAGCTATGGATGAGACAGTCCGAGTCCGCTGCCCGGCGTGTGAAACCCGTCTCGATCTCCCGCCGCGGGCGACCTACGCCACCTGCCGCAAATGCGGGAGCGAATATCTGGTCAGCCGGCGCGGGGGGGCCTATACGCTGCAACCGCTCACGCCCGAAGAATTCGTGCTCAGCCAGCAGGTGGCGACCGTCGAGCGCGAAGGCGAGATGGGCTGTGCCAATACCGCGCTCTCGATCAGCGCGGGCGTAGTGGTGCTCTTCTGCGTGATCGGCGGCGTGGGCCGGTTCGTCTTCAACAACACGCTGATCTGCCTGGTGGCGGGGATCATCGCGCTGGGCATGGTGAGTGTCGGCGCCGTGGTCATGCTGCGCAACCTCCGGCGGGACCAGCGGCGGCGGGCGCGGCTCGTGGCCCGGCAAGAGGCTCTGGCCGCCGAGAACGCCCCGCCCTAAAAGAGGTGCGGGAGGTGCAGCGCCGTGCCGAGCATCCAGCCGAACATGGTCAGCAGTAGGAGCCCTAGGCCACCGAACATGGCATAAATCATGCACGTCGGCATGATCTGGTCGGTGGTGAGCGGGCCCCGCTCGCTGGGGGCTTCCGGTAGCTTATTGGCGTCGGGTGCGGGTGTATCGGTCATCGGTCGCGATTCCTCCTTCAGCAGCGCCGTGCTCTCTGGCACAGACCGGGCTATTATACAGCAGAACCGCGCCGTTGGCGAATGGGAAAATAGGCGGATACGCAAACGGGAAAGGATACGCGTGGTATTGTGTCTACTGTAACTACGCCGGGCGGATCAGGCTCGGGAGTGGGCGGCGAGCCGCTCCCGTTATTGCCGGCCTGGCCGGCCGGGCTGGACGCGCGGCGGGCGCACCTGGAGGAGATTGTGCGCGGCCTGGGGCGGGTGCTGGTCGCCTATTCCGGCGGCGTGGACAGTGCCCTCGTACTGAAGGTCTGCCGGGATCTCCTGGGCAAAGCGCACGTGCTTGGGGTGCTGGCGCAGTCCGAGAGTTATGCCGCGCGGGAGTTGGAGTCGGCGCTCACGGTGGCCGGTGCGATCGATGCCGAGGTCCGCGTGATCCGCACCCAAGAGCTGGCCAACCCCGACTATGCCCGGAACCCGGTGAACCGCTGCTATTTCTGCAAGCAGACCTTGTTTGACGACCTGGGGCCGCTGGCCAGCGCGGAGGGGTACACGACCATTGTCGACGGCTTCAACGCCGACGACGTGGGCGACCACCGTCCCGGGCGCCAGGCGGCCCGCGAGCGGGGCGTGCGCAGCCCGTTGCTGGAAGCCGGGCTGACCAAGGCCGACATCCGCGCGCTGGCCCGCAAACTGGGGCTCACCATCTGGAGTAAGCCCTCACTGGCCTGCCTGTCGTCGCGCATCCCCTACGGCACGCCGGTGACCGCGGAGGCGCTGGCCCAGATCGATGCGGCCGAGAACTTTCTGCGCGACCTGGGCTTCGCGCAGGTCCGGGTCCGGCATCACGCGGACCAGAAGCTGGCGCGCATCGAGATCGACCCGGCGCTGCTGCCGCGGCTGGTGCAGCCCGACACGCGGGCGCGGGTCGTCGCCCGCCTGAAAGAGCTCGGCTACCGCTATGTCGCGATCGACCTGGCCGGCTATCGATCCGGCAGCCTGAACGAAGTGTTGCCGCGGTGAGCCCGGAGCAATTACGCGCCTTGCTGGCCGGCGTGCAAAGCGGCGACGTATCCCCCGAACGGGCCTTTGAGCAGATTAAAACCCTACCCTACGATGATCTGGGATTCGCCCGCATCGACCATCACCGGACGTTGCGCACGGGCTTTCCCGAAGTGATTTATTGCGCCGGGAAGCAGCCCGCCCAGGTGGCCACGATCGTCCAACATATGCTGGGGCAGGGCGTGCCCGTGCTGGGCACGCGCTGTGAGACGGCCACCTGGGCGGCCGTCCACGACCTGGTCCCGGACGCCCAATACCACGCCATCGCCCGCCTGTTCATCGTCCCGCCCGACGCGGCCACGCAGGAGCATATGGCGGCCCAGGCCACGCAACGGGGCCGGATCGCCGTCCTCAGCGGGGGCACCAGCGATATGCCCGTGGCCGAAGAAGCGGCTCTCACCGCGGAGGTCATGGGCAACCGCGTCGTGCGCCTCTACGATGTCGGGGTCGCCGGCCTCCACCGGCTCCTGGCGCAGGTCGCCGAATTACAGCAGGCCAGCGTCGTGATTGTCGTCGCCGGCATGGAGGGCGCGCTGGCCAGTGTGACCGCCGGCCTGATCCCGGCCCCCCTGATCGCCGTGCCGACCAGCGTCGGCTACGGGGCGCACTTCGGCGGCCTGGCGGCCCTGCTGGCCATGCTGAACAGCTGCGCGCCCGGGGTGAGTGTCGTCAACATCGACAACGGCTTCGGCGCCGGCTACATGGCGGCCAAAATCAACCGCGTCGGCGAGCGGGCCGGCTTGGCTGTGAATGACAACTTTGCAATGCAGTAGTGATAGGTTTGCAACGACCGCGGCGTACCGCCCCGCGCACCGCTATTCCGGCGCTTCGGCCAGGTGCAGGCGCGCGGTCTGCAGCTCGAGGGTCGCGCCGAAGCCCGGCCCGTCGGGCCTTGAGCGGTAGAACTTCACCGTCAATTCAGCGTCGAGCGGCGCCCGGGCCAGCAGGCGCTGTAGGTCATCGACGCTGGCGATCACCCTGTCGTCGGCCGCGATGATCAGGTCCCCCGTCCGCAGGCCGGCGCGATCCGCGGGACTACCCGGGCTCACGCTAACCACCTCGACCGCGGTCGGGCCGCTGGGGGTGGCGCTGCCGGCGTGCCGCGCGGCGCGCAGGCGCTCGGGCAGCGGGCGCACCTGGCCGCTAATGCCGACGAAGGCGCGGCGCACGCGGCCATCCTTCAGCAGCAGCCCGGCCACCCAGCGCGCCGTGTTGATCGGCACGGCGAAGCAGATGCCTTGCGCGCCCTGGATAATCGCCGTATTCACGCCCACGACCCGGCCGCGGCTATCGACCAGCGGGCCCCCGGAGTTGCCGGGGTTGAGCGCCGCGTCGGTCTGCACGATGTCTTCGATCAGCCGCCCCGACTTTGAGCGCAGCGAGCGCCCCAGCGCGCTGACGATACCAGCCGTGACCGTGGCCTGGAAGCCGAGCGGATTGCCGATGGCGATGACGAGCTGGCCGCGCTTGAGCCGCGCGCTATCGCCCAACTCCACCGCCGGCACCGGCCCCGGCGGCGTGAACCGCAGGACCGCGAGGTCCGTGGCCGGATCCTGGCCGACCAGCTCCGCGTCGTAGCTGGCGCCGTCGGCCAGTGTTAGCTCGATTTTACGGGCGCCCTCGACGACGTGGCTGTTAGTTAGCACGTAGCCGTCGGGGGCGAAGATGAAGCCGGAGCCGGCCCCCTCGACCTCGCGCTCACTCGGGCCGCGCGGGGTGCGCACCTGCATCTGGTGCGCCGCACGCACGCTGACGACCGCCGGGCTGACACGCTCGGCGACGCTCATGACCGCCTGTGAGT
>DATGEF010000663.1:0-7974 GCA_035310405.1 Chloroflexia bacterium
CGTGCCGCTGCTCGGCCTGCTCATCGCGGGCGACGCCGACGCCTATTCCTACCTGCGGAGCTCGATGATCCGCTTCTACGACGCGCCCGGCCTCGCCAGCCTGATGCGCGAAGTCGGCCTGCGCGACGTCCGTTATAAGCGGCTGATGTTGGGTACAGTGGCCGTGCATGTCGGCACGCGCCCCTAAGAAAGCAGTATGGACTCGAAGGACGACGAGCAAGATCTGGATCGCGAGCCCCAGCTCGAAGGGGACCATCCGCCCCCCGGGCGGAAAAACAGCCGCGGCGAAAATATCCCCGATGTAGTGATCCGGCGCCTGCCGATCTATGCCCGCACCCTGGAGTATCTCCTCGCCGAAAGGGTGATCCACGTCTCGTCCGAGGAGCTGGGCGACCGCATCGACGTCAGCGCGGCCCAGATCCGGCGCGACCTGGCCTACTTTGGCGACTTCGGCAAGCAGGGCAAAGGCTATAATGTCGAGTTTTTGCTGGGCCAGATTAAAGCCATTCTCCAGCTCCACCACGCCTGGAACATCGCGCTCGTGGGCGTCGGAGACCTGGGCCGGGCGCTGGCCCGCTACGACGGCTTCAGCCAGAGCGGCTTCCATATCACCGCCCTGTTCGACCATAGCTCCCGTAAACACGGCCAGCGCATCGGCAGCCTGGTGATCCAGCCCATGGACGCCATGCCGCGCCTATTACAGGAGCAGGCGATCGAGATCGCCCTGATCGCGGTGCCGGCGCACGCGGCGCAAGAAGTGGCCGATCAGCTCATCCAGCACGGGGTGCGGGCGATCCTGAACTACGCCCCGACGGTGGTCAAGGTCCCCAAACACGTCAGCATCCGGCACATCGACCCCGTGGTCGCCCTGCAGAGCATGACTTATTATCTGGCCGCCCCCGACGAGGATTACGGCGCCTGATGTGTGGATGCTGGGCGGGCCGGTGTAAGCGGGCTGTGTGGCACCGCCCCCTGTCCCGCTTGGTCATTCCCATGTCCTGGACTGATTGATCGCTTCTTTGGCGCGGAAGGCCTGTTCCAGATCCACCTGGAAACAGTTAGCTAGATCCAATAGATAGCTGAGCACATCGGCGAATTCTTCTTCCAGGGACATGTCGCGTGGTTTCGCTCGCTCTTCGTAGAGCCCCCCCGCCTTGCGCATGGCTTTGGCCAGTTCACCGACCTCTTCGATAAAGAGCACAAACTTCTCGGAGGGACTGTCTCTGGTCCAGCCGCGTTCCTGACAAATCTCGGCGAGGTAATGCTGCAGCTCTTTCAGGGTGGGATCGTCTTTCAGATAGGCCATCTTTACAGCCCCCAGAAGCCCCACTGGGCCTGCTGCTTTTCGCGCCGGTAGAGGTAGCGGCATTCGACAAATACCCAGGCCAGCAAGGTCCCCAGGCAGTACGCCCCCAGGAACGGCAGAAAGGGCCCCGGGTCGATCACCGCGCAGAGCCCGACCAGCACCTGAGCGAGGCCGATCGCGCGGTAGACGCCGGCCAGGCCGTCATACTGGTTCACGGCAAACGTGGCGCCCATGGCAAACGAGAAGGCGATGATCGCCAGGCCCCAGGTGATCCACGGCCCGGGCCCCTGGAACCAGCACGAGACAAGGAGCCACAGCGTAATCACCGGCCGCTCGAAGCGGCTGCGTTGCACAATCGCCTCCGGAGTGGCATGGCGCCGCAGCAACTCGCGCAGTGGCAGCCGGGTCCTGATCGGGATCGGCCGGTAATCGGCGTCCATGGCGGCCCAGGGGTTACCCCCGGCGCCCGGCACGGGCAGCAGGGCCGGCGGCGCCACCGACTCGGCCGCGGCGGGCGCCGCGCTCTCCGGCGCCGCCTCGTCAAGAAACTCGAAGTGGCTCCATCCGTCCACACCGCCGTCCGGCGCAGGATACCTGGTCATCACGCCACCTCCCTGGTCCCCTCCGTTTGTGGGAGTCGAACACTATCTATTATACCACGTTCCTCCGTGCGCACGTGCCGGGTGCGTGGCATGTTTTACATTTGTAGGGGCACGGCGTGCCGTGCCGCGGGGGAGCGCGGCGGCCCCCGCGTGGCGCGGAATCCGCCCCGGGCCGGCTCCTGCTCAGGGCACGGCACGCCGTGCCCCTACCACCCCAGGCGTCGTCGCGCACTCAAGGGCGGACTATGCATCCGCCCCGCCCCCGGGCAAAACGATGCAGCGGACCCTCCCGTGCGCACTTACCGCCGGCATAGCGGCGCAGCGGCCAGTTTGGTATAATACTATGTTGACCGGAGAATCCCGGGGCCGGAATGAAACAAAAGCAGGCAGTCCTGGCGAGCGCAGGCACCAGATCGGCGGAGCATGGCGAAGAACTCGAACAGTTGGCAACAGGCCCATAAGCAGACCGCGACGCGCACGTCGCACGTGGTGCGTGAGCGGCTGGCGCAAGAGACCGGGACGATCCACAAGGACTGGGGCGGCCGCCTGCCCGTGGCGCTGGTCTTTCCCAACACCTATTACATCGGCATGTCGAGCCTCGGCTTCCAGACCATTTACCAGTTATTCAACGACGCCCCCGACATCGTGTGTGAGCGCGCCTTCCTGCCGGACAGCGACGGCCAGTTCGAGATGCCGCGCAACCGGCCCGACCTGGAGCCGCTGACCCTGGAATCCGGCCGCCCGCTGCGCGAGTTCGCCGTGGTCGCCTTTTCCATCAGCTACGAGCTCGACTATTTTCATATGGTGCAGCTCCTGCGGGCGGCCGGCATCCCGCTGCTGGCCCGCGACCGCACCGACGACGACCCGATCGTCATCGCCGGGGGCGCCTGCATCATCGACAACCCCGAGCCGATCGCCGACTTCCTCGACATTGCCTTCGTCGGCGAGGGCGAGGTCCAGGTCCCGCAATTCGTCGACGTGTTGCGCGCTGAACACGCCCAGGGTCGCGCCGCCGTATTGACCGCCGCGGCGCGCCACCCCGGCCTCTACGTGCCCGCGTTCTACGACGTCGCGTACCATGCGGACGGACTGTTCGCGGCGATCCGGCCCAATGCCGGCCACCCGGATCCCGCCGCGGCGCTGCCGGTGCGCAAAGCACGGGTGCGCAACCTGGCCGAGTTCCAGACGGCGTCGGTGATCCTCACGCAGCAGACCGAGTTCGGCAACAGCTACCTGCTGGAGACGGCCCGCGGCTGCGCCCGCGGCTGCCGCTTCTGCCTGGCCTCGTATGGCTTCATGCCCCAGCGCGAGCGCACGCTGGAGGACCTGGTCGCGCAGGCCCGCTATGGGCTGCAATTCCGCGACAAGATCGGCCTGATGGGCCCCTCGGTCTCCGATTATCACGCCATCGACGAGCTGGTCACCGCGATCCGCGCGCTGGGCGGCAAGGTCTCGCTCGCCTCGATGCGTGCCGACAGCATTTCGCCGGCGATCCTGAGCGCCCTGATCGGCGGCGGCGCCCGCACGATCACCTTCGCCCCCGAGGGCGGCTCGCAGCGCATGCGCGACGTGATCAACAAGAACCTGAACGAGGACCAGATCCTGGCCTGCGCCGAGCTGATCGGGCGCATGGGCGGCCAGGCGATCAAACTCTACTATATGTGTGGCCTGCCCGGCGAGAGCGAAGACGATGTGCAGGCGATTGTCGATCTGACCCTCCAGGTGAAAGACCGGCTCAACAAATACGCGCCGGGCGGCGAAGTCCAGGGCAGCGTCACGCCGCACGTGCCCAAGAGCCACACCCCTTTCCAATGGGCGCCGATGTACCCGCTCGCCCTGATCGAAGCGCGCGTGAACGTGCTGCGCAAAGCCCTGCGCAGCAAGGGCGTGGTCTTCAAGATCGATAGCCCCAAGTGGCTCCGCGTGCAGGGGGTGCTGGCCCGTGGCGACCGCCGCCTGAGCCAGGTGCTGGTCACCATGGCCGGCATGAGCCACGCCGACTGGAAGCGTGCCCTGGACGAGGCCGGGCTGACCGAGGATTTCTACGCGCGGGAGCGCCCGCTGGACGAAGTCTTCCCCTGGTCCCATATCGAGGAGGGCGTGACCACGCGCGCCCTGGGCCTGCAATGGCAGCGCGCGCTCAGCGACACGCCCGGCTACGCGAAGGGCCAGATCCTCGGCAACGCCCAACGCCACTTGATCGAGTTCTACAAGACCGGCGACGCCACGCCCCTGCGGGTGGCCCGCTAGGCCGAGCAGGCCACCGGCTTCCGCCACGAAATTCATCCACGAAGGACACGAAGCGACACGAAGTAGGGATGGAGTGGAGTGGAGTGGAGTGGAGTAATCACAAGCCTACCGATCCCAAAATGGGAGAAACGTACCATTGCGGGGCCAATCACATTTATGGTATGCTTTCTCCTGTTGGGTAGATATTGACTCCAGGCTCCCACCACGCCGTTCTTTGGGTGTTCTCTCTTTACCTTTCCCGATACGCACTACCGAACCACGAATAGCCGGCGTGCGGCGGCCCGCAGGAGGTGCTTATGCCGTACTCGCGTTTGAGCCTGGCCCTCGCCGGGCTGGGCCTGCTGCTCCTCGGGCTGGCGGCCGCCAGCCCGCTTGTGCAGGCCGCGCCCCCGCGCCTCGCGCCGGCCGCTCCGGGGGGCACGCGCCTGCCGCCCCCGGCCGGGGGGCAGGTCCCCCTCGACTGCGACTGGCAGGCCTACCCCATCCCCGCCCCCGTCCCCGAAGATACGCTGCTGGATGGGCTGGCCGCCCTCGCCCCCAACGATATCTGGGCCGTCGGCGATTACACTACCTCCTTCACTGGGTCGCACACGCTGATCGAGCACTGGAACGGCACGGCCTGGAAGATTGTGCCCAGCCCCAATCCCGGCAGCGAGCTAAACACCTTGGTCGGCATCCGCGCACGCACGCCCAGCGATATCTGGGCGGTGGGCTACTTCCAGATCAACGGCATGGATCACAGCCTGACGCTGCACTGGGATGGCCAGCAGTGGACCTGGATGCCCAACCCCGACATGGACACCGATGATTTCCTCTGGGACGTGGCGATCCTGGCGCCGGCCGACGTCTGGGCCGTGGGGTTGGACTACCGCTCCGGGTACTCCCAGACCCTGGTCGAGCACTGGGATGGCACGGCCTGGTCCGTCGTGCCCAGCCTGGAGGGGCCTTACCTCTGGAGCTACCTCTACGGGGTGGTCGCGCTGAGCCCCACCGATATCTGGGCCGTGGGCGCGGCCCGCCCGCTCGACGCCGCGCTCCAACAGCCCTTGCTGGCCCACTGGGATGGCACCGGCTGGACGGCGGTCCCCGGCCCGGCGGTCCCCGGGGGCCTGCTCTGGAAGGCGGCCTTCACCTCGGCCAGCGATGGCTGGGCCGTCGGCGAAACCGGCAATGCCCTGACGCTGATCGCGCACTGGAACGGCCAGTCGTGGACCCAGGTCGCCAGCCCGAGCCCCGCCTACGGGTCCAATCCCCTCTACAGCCTGGTCATCCTGGCGCCCGATAACATCTGGGCGGCAGGCGAGGCCGCGTGGGTGGGGGGGCCGAACCACACGCTGGTGCTGCACTGGGACGGCCTGACCTGGCAGTGGATACCCAGCGCGAACCCCGGGGCGTATTTGAGCGAGTTCCGGAGCATCGCGGCGGTCGCCCCGGACAATCTCTGGGCGGTGGGCGATTTGGAGCAATGCTGGGGGTGCTGGTTCCGGCCGCTGCTGGAGCGCTATCAGCAAGCCTGCCCGCTGCCCACGGCCACGGCTACGGCCACCGCGACCCCGGCACTGGCGCCCCCGCCCCCGCTTGCGACCGACCTGCCGGTGGTGCAGACGGCGACGCCGCTCCCGGCCCCGCCCTCCGTGTCCCCCGCCCCCGCCCGGAGCCGGCCCGGCTCCGCGCCATGAAGCGGCGCCATCTCACCGGCCTGCTGGTCCTCGCCGCCCTGGCCCTGCTGGCCGGCCGCAGCGGCAGCAGCCGCGCCGCGCCGCCCCTGGCCCTCGCGCCCCGCCCCGCTGGCCGGGCCCCCCTGGTGCCCCTGCTGATCGCTAACCCCCTGCAGCCCATCCACCCGCATTCCGGCCCCGCGCCGGTCACCCTCCGCACCCTGCCCGACCAGACCATCGACCTGGGCCCGCTCGGTATCCGCCCCATCGCGGTGCCCCTCGCCCCCCAGAACAGTAAGTCCGCGCCCCGGCCCGGCCTGGCCCGGCTGCTGCCCAACGGCGGCGCCCTCGGCACCCAGAACGCCTTCATGGGCGTCGACCCCGACGTCGTCAGCCAGTCCACCACCTCGGCCATCGGTACCCTCTTGTCCAGCTTCACGCCCAACGAACCCATCGCCTATTACGTCAACGGCACCCTGGCCGGCACCTTCGCCGCCAACGCCGACGGCCGCCTGGGAGTGAGCCTCAGCCCCGGCCCCGGCTTGGGCTATCTGACCATGGAGGGCATCGGCGCGACCAGCGGCAAACGCGCCGGCGGGGTCGCCTACGTGCTCGACGCCGCACCCCCCGTGCCCGGCGTGGCTGCGGGACCCCATGCCAACAACCCCACCGGCAGCGGCACCGGCACCTTCAACCTGCGCGGCAACCGCTGGATCGCCGGCACGTCGATTAATATCGCCCGCAACGGCGTCCTGCTGGGTACGGTCACCTCCTCGGCCGCCGGGACCTTCAATACGGCGCTCACGCTGGCTGCCGGCGCCGACACGTCGGCGGTCTATAGTGCCTACACGAGCACGGGGCTCAGCCTGGCCGGCATCAGCGTGGAAGAGCGCGCCGACGCCGGCACCCCGCCGCAGGGCGACCAGAATCTGGCCCGTGCCTTTGTCGACCGCGCCGTCATCCCCCTCGCCGGCAGCGCGGCGGTGGGCGAGGTCGGCGAGGGCTTCCAGCCGGGCGAGACGGTCAACCTCAGCGGCTGCACCACGGGCAGCCAGACCGCCTCGGCCAACGGGGCGGTCGCCTTCTTCATCGACTACACAGGGGTCGGCACGGGCACGAGCCAGTGTGTCTACACCGGGGCCAGCAGCGGCCGCGTGGCCCGCGCCACCGTCCAGGGCGACATCAAGGCGCGCAATGCGCCCAGCGCGATCACCGCGCCGGCGACCCTCACCACGCTGGCCACCGATTTCCTCTTCCTGTTCGACCGGCTGCTGCCCAACCAGGTGGGCACGGTCTATGTGGACGGCACCAGCCAGGGCCTGACCACGATCGACGCCACCGGCTCCGGGGCGGTCGGCGTCTCCGCGGCGGGCCTTGCCGTGGGCAGCCACGCGGTGATCTTCGTCGGCACGAGCGGCCAGGTAGCCCTGGCCCCGCTCTACGTCATCCCCGCGTCGGAAACGGCCACCCCGACCAACACGGTGGTCCCGACCGCCACGGCGGCCGCCACCGCCACCGCGATCGCCACCGCGACCGCCACCACGCCGGCCACCGCGACCGCCACCGCGACGCGCACCAGCACGGCCACGGCGACGGGCGTGGCCGGCACAGCCACGGCGACCCCGTGCTGGGGTCCGAACGCGATCGGCAACGGCGGCTTCGAGACGGGCAGCCTGGCCCCGTGGGTGGCGGCCGGCGGCAACCCGGACCCGACCGTCGCCACCGCCCAGGTCCACACCGGCACCTACGCGGCCCTGCTCGGCACGCTCAGCGGGGGCGAGCCGACCGGCGACAGCATGCTCTACCAGGCGCTGACCGTGCCGGCGGGCGGGGGCACGCTGAGTTACTGGTACTTCCCGCTCACCACCGACACGATCAGCTTTGACTGGCAGGATGCCTACATCGCCGACGCGAGCGGCACGATCCTGGCCACGATCATGCATGTCTGCCAAAACGATGGCGTCTGGAAGCACGTGACCTTCGACATGGCCCCGTATGCCGGGCAGATGGTACGCGTCGAGTTCCTAGTCCACCAGGACGGCTTCGGCGACCTGACGGCGATGTATGTCGACGATGTGACCCTGCAGCTGGCCCTCGCCTGCGGCTCGGCCACGGCGACAGCGACGGGCACCCCGCCGACGAGCACGCCCACAGCCAC
>DATGEF010000664.1:0-4650 GCA_035310405.1 Chloroflexia bacterium
GAAATGATGCGTCTGGCCCGTGCCGATGCGCGCGGGGCGCATGGTGCCGGGGGGATAGCCAAAGTAAGTGATCAGCGTGCCGGGGGCGCCCTCGTCGACGCCGAAGTACCAATGCGGCGTCGTCAGGTCGTCGTAGTTGACCGTCTGTTTCACCAGGCGCAGACCGAGCACCTCGGTATAGAACTGGGCGGTGCGGGTGATGTCGCTGCAGACGGCGCTGATGTGGTGCAGGCCGGTCAGGCGCATATCTTCCTGGACCCGCAGGATCGGCTCGGGCCAGGTCTGTTGGCGGATGGCCGCCTCATCCCGGCCTTTGCTGGTGGCGTCGGGGTGCGGCAGGCGGCGCTCCCGGCCCAGCGCATCCTCGTCTTCGTCGGCGGCCAGGCCGGGCCAGCGGGTGGCGATCTCCACGCGGCAGCCGTCCGGGTCGCGGAAATAGATCGCGTAAAAATAGCCCCGGTCATACGGCCCCTCCACGGCGAGGCCCTGGTCGGTCAGGTAGCGTTTCCACTTGAGCTGGGCATTGGTGCTCTCGACGATCAGGGCGAAGTGGTGCGTGCCGCCGATTCCGGGGCGGCCGCGGCGGGAGTCGGGCCAGGCAAAGAAGGTGACCAGCGTGCCCGGGTGGCCCACGGCGTCGCCGAAGTAGAGATGGTATGTCGTCGGTTGGTCGAAGTTGACCGTCTGCTTCACCAGCTGCAGGCCGAGTACGCCGCTATAGAAGTCGGCGGTGCGCTGCGCGTCGGCGCAGACCAGGGTGATGTGGTGGATGCCTTCGATGTCCATGCCCGATCCTCCATGGGGTGCCCGGTATCCGGCGCTCGCCTGCATTATAGCACAGATGTGCCAAGTTGCGGGGCGGGCGCCCCATTTTTACCAAGGTGGCGGCCGGGCAGATTGCGGCGCGGGAACAGTCCTAACCCCCAACCCCCTTCCCTGGCAGGGAAGGGGGCCGCCCGGCTATCGCCCGCGCATCCCTGCGTCCCGCCCTTCGCCCCCTTCCCGCGTTCGGGAAGGGGTAGGGGTTAGGAGAGTCACAGGTCGTGTGAGCCAAAACGTGACGCCCGCTAGGCACCAAGGGGAGATTTACGGTCTGGCCGCTATCCGGTATAATAGGCCTATGACCCTCTTGACACCCACCGCCCCGGAAACTCCTGCCCACAGCGCCGTCGACCTGCGGCGCGCCCTGCACCAGTGGTTCGGCTTTGACGATTTCCGGCCCGGCCAGGAGGCGGTGATCACGTCCGTCTTGAGCGGCCAGGATACGCTGGCCCTGATGCCGACCGGCGCGGGGAAGTCGCTATGCTACCAGCTGCCGGCGATGCTGCTGCCGGGCATCACGCTGGTCATCTCGCCGCTGATCGCGCTGATGAAGGATCAGTTTGATAACCTGCCCCGGCCGGTCTACGAGCGGAGCACCTTCATCAACAGCAGCCTCGACCTGGCCGAGGTCGAGCGGCGCATGGCGGATGTGCTGGCCGGCAAGATCAAGCTGATCTATGCCGCGCCCGAGCGCCTGCGCCAGCAGCCGTTTGTGCATGCCCTGGCGCGCGCCGGGCTCGGCCTGCTGGTGGTCGACGAGGCGCATTGCGTGAGCCTCTGGGGCCACGACTTCCGGCCGGATTACCTGTTCATCGGCAAAGTGCTCGGCGCCCTGGGCCAGCCCCGCCTGCTGGGCATGACCGCCACGGCCACGGTGCGGGTACAACAAGAGATCGGCAGCCAGCTGGGCCGCCCATTGCATATCGTGCAGACCGACCCGTTCCGGCCCAACCTGTTCTATGAAGTCATGCATTTAAAACACCAGAAGGGCAAAACGGAGGCCTTAATCCAGTTCTGCCGCGCGCAGAAAGGCTCGGGGATCGTCTATGTGCGCTCGCGGCAACAGGCCGAAGAGCTGGCCGACACGTTGCGCCGCAACGGCGTCAAAGCCGCACACTACCACGCCCGGCTGGAGCAGGCGGAACGCAGCCGCGTGCAGGAAGCTTGGATGCTGGATAAGACCCGGGTGATCGTGGCCACGATCGCCTTCGGCATGGGCATCGATAAGGCCAATGTCCGCTTCATTGCCCACTTCAGCCCGCCGGACTCGCTGGAGAGTTACGCCCAGGAGAGCGGCCGGGCCGGGCGCGATGGCCGCCCGGCGGTCTGCCTGATGCTGGCCACGCCGGGCGACCGGGCGAACCTGACCCGCTGGCTGCGCGAAGCGGCGTTCGACCTGGAGCGGTTGCGCGCGATTTACGGGGCCGCGCAGCAACAGATCCGCACCGTCAACCGGCCGACGCTGGTCAATATGGATGCCCTGCTGCAAGATGCCGCCACGCGGACCAAACGGGAGCTGACCGATACCGATCTGCGGGTCGGCATCGGGCTGATGGAGCGGGTCGCCCTGCTGGTGCGCCATGCCGATGCCCCGGCCAGCGTGAGCATTACGGCCCAGGGCGGCATGCTGGACACGCCGGACGCCGCGTTTACGGAGTTCCTGACCCGCGGCGGGGTGGCGCCGGGGCGCCGGGTGGACCGGGGCCTGGAGGAGCTCGCGGCGCGACTCGAGACGAGCCCCACCGCACTGGAAATGCAGCTCCTGGGCTGGCGCGACCAGGGCCGCCTGGCGCTGCGCAGTGGTGGGCGGGAGCCGGTGATCGAGCGGCTGAAAGCCCCGGCCGACACCCCGGCGCGCATGGAAAGGCTGCTCGCCGATTACGAGCAAGCCCAGCTCGGGCGGATCGATCAGCTCTTTGCCTATACCGGGACCGACGCCTGCCGCCACCAGGTGCTGGCCGCGCACCTGGGGCACACGATCGCCCCATGCGGCGCCAGCTGCGATAACTGCCAGCACGGCCGGACGGCGACAGCCCGCCCCCGCCGCACCACCGGCGAGCATGCCGCCGCGCTCGATGCGCTGCTGACCCGCCTGCGCGGCGAGCGCGAGGCCTGGCGGGGCACCGTCCTCACCGCGAAGCGCGCCCTGATCATCGTCGACTGCGTCGCCAGCCTGCCGTACGCGATCACCAAGTCGGCCCTGGCGAAAGTGCTCACCGGGCGGGACGGCGCCCCGTTTACGCCGGCGCAGGTGCGCGGTTACGGCGCCCTGCAGGGGCCTGACCGCTATGATGTCCCGCAGCAGATCGACGCCCTGGTCGATCTCGGGTACCTGGAGGCGGATACCCATAGCGGCCAGCGCCTGATCGGGCTCGGCAGCCTGGCCGCGGTGGCCGCGGCCGGCACCCCGGTCCCCCGCCGGGCCGATCGGGATAGCGAACGGGCCTGGGCCGCCTACCAGGCGAGTGATGATGGCCCGTGGGACTCCCCCGTGCTGGGCCGCCCGGCGGCCACGGTGGACGAGGATGGGCCCGCCGAAGCGGTGCTCCCGGCCAACCCGGCGCAGATCATGCTGGAGTGCATCGCCTCCCTGCCCTTCCCGATGGGACGCACGGGGGTCGCGCGCGTGCTGGCCGGCGCGGAAACGGCCGCCGTCGACGCCGACCGCTGCCGGCACTTTGGCGCCCTGGCGATGTGCAGCCGCAAAGCCGTCGGCGAGGCCCTGCTGGCGCTGGTCGACGCGGGCTACCTGCGCCAGGAAACGCGCGACGAATACCCCCTGTTGGTGCTGACGCCGCAAGCCGCGACCCATCCGCCCGCCCCGGACCTCGTCCAGCTGGGCTATAAGACGGGCGTCGGCCCCGAGGCCCAGCGCAAGCGGGTGGAGCGCGAGGCCTGGCGGCGCAGTGCGAACGAGGCGGCGGTGCGCCTGGCCGGCCAGCATACCGCGCCGATCGATTCGACCGCGGCCGCCGACCGCTTCGAGCGGCTGCGGCTCTGGCGCCGCGCGACCGCCCAGCGCGAGGGGGTGCCGCCGTTCATGATCTTCCACGACCGGGTGCTGGAAGCGATGGCCCAGGCCGCGATTACGACGCTGGACGACCTGCGCGCCATCCGCGGCGTCGGCCAGATCGCGCTTAACAAATATGGGGCGGACCTGCTGCAGATCCTGGCCGCCAGCGAGGACGCGCCCGAGGAAGCCCCCGCCGAGCCGCCGCCGTGACCCCGATCCCGGCCCCCGACCCCCTGGTCCAAACGCTGGTCCACCTCTGCCGCCAGCACGAGGCCGCTATCCTGGACGACTGGGTGGCGGCCGTGCATGAAGAGATCCCCGTCTATCGCCGGCAGGCCCCCGCCGACATCCGGGGCCGCTTCCAGGTCGGCCTGGGCCAGATCCTCGACTCGGTGGCGACGGGCGACCTGACCGGCCAGCGCGCTTTCGTCGCGGACGTAGTGAAGCGGCGCCTGCGCGCCGGCCGCACGATCGACGAGTATGTGCAGGTATTCGATATCCTGGGCGGGATCATGAAGCGCCTCTTCGCCATCTATGCCCCCCTGCAGGCGTTCGACCTGGGCGAGCTCTATGAGCGGCGCGTCGCGCTGAGCCTGATGCTCACCCGCCAGGCCAGCTTCGAGATCTGGCGGGAATCCCCCCCCCCGCCGGAGCCCGCCGGCGATGGGTGCTAGGCAGGATTTTGCCCAGGTGGCGGCCCGCCCGCGGGCGGCGCCGGGGCTGTGTCGTTGTCTACTCCCGCAGGGGGCCGGGAGTCGGGGACCGTGTAGGGGCGAGGCATGCCTCGCCCGTGGGGGGGCGCGGATCGGCTGGTC
>DATGEF010000665.1:0-6136 GCA_035310405.1 Chloroflexia bacterium
GTGGGCTGGCCGTGCTGGTCTGGCAGGCCGGCCGGCGGCGGGGTTGGCCGGCGCGGATCGCCGCCACCGCCGGGCTGCTCTACGCCCTCAACCCGGTGGCCATCCTGACCAGCGCGTTCCACGGCAACCAGACCGTGCTCAGCGTCTTCTTCGCCTTCGCGGGCTACTACTACGTGGCCGCCGACCCGCGCGGCGGCCGCTGGGGATATCCACCGGGCGCGCTGCTACTGGGGCTGGGCATCGCCGCCCGCAGCTTCCCGGTCCTGCTGCTGCCGGTGTTCCTGATCCTGCTGCCCGTGGCGCGGGGGCCGGCCGGCTGGCGCCAGCGCGCGCTGTTCGCCGGGTGGGCGCTGCTGCCCGCGGCGCTCGTCTCCGTGCCCGCCCTGCTGCTCGACGCGCCGGCCTACCTGCGCGAGACGCTCGCCTATAGCGGCTTCGCCGACCAGGGCTGGCTGGCCATCCGCCGGGCCTGGGGTGTCGTGCAGGGCAGCGGCAGCCCCTTCCCGCCCGATACCGCGGCCTGGCTCGCCTTCAGCAAGTGGCTCTTCCTGGCCGGCTACGCCGCGCTGCTCGGCTGGCTGATCGGGCACCGCCGCCGGGTCAGCCTCGCGCGGGCGAGCCTGCTGGTCTGGCTCCTGTTTTACCTGGTCTATGGGGGCGTCAGCACGCATTACCTGGGCTGGGTCATCCCCTTCGGCCTGCTCGTCGCCTGGCGCCCCACCGCCCTCTATAGCCTGGCCGCCGCCGCGGCGATGATCGGCTTCTACCTGACCTGGTTCCCGCCCATCCTGCTGGGCCGCTACGCGCCCCCGGTCCACTGGACCGGCCTCGAATGGCACGGCTACCTGATCACCCTGATCCTGGCCTGGGGCGTCAACGCGATCTGGTTCGTGTGCGCGCTGCGGCGGCCCGGCGCGATTTTGGATTTTGGATTTATGAACTGCCGAGGCTGATGTGGCCCCTTGCCGGACAGGCCGAATTCGGGCAAAATACAGCTTTACGACCCACGCCACCGGCCCCTGACCGGCCTACTGCGCCAATCCATGGTTGCGTTCTTGCTGCATTGCCTGCTACCCGCAGGCGCCCCGGGGTGCCCAGTTATCCCACCTTTTCCCGTTTCCTTGATCGTTTGTCTGTTTCAAGAGCATTTCCAGGGAGAGTGATATGATGCAAATCATCGAGGGACAAGAATTTTCTAGTTTCTATGACGATCGCTCAGGACGGGTATTTGAGGATCTGGAGTTTCGCCACTGCACATTCATTAGCTCGGCAGTTTCGATAACCCAGGACCCTCGCTTACGCGCCACTATACGCAACGTCAAACTCGTGAAATGTGAAGCCAGGGCTTGTAGTTTAAGCGCCATTGTTGAAGATGTGCTTGTTGACGGGCTGAACTCCAATCACAGCAACGTCAGCTACGCCTCAGTGTTCAAACATGTCACTTTGCGTGGCCCATTAGGCACACTACGTGTACTAGCTCTTATGGATTATAACCCAGAACCAGCTGTCCAGCAGGAGTTTGATCAAGCCAACGCAGCCTATTACGCTACTGTGGATTGGGCTTTAGATATTAGCGAAGCCGAGTTTACGGAACTCAACTTGCGCGGGGTTCCTGCGCGCTTGGTGCGGCGGGATCCGGCTACCCAGGTGGTCGTGACCCGCGAGAAAGCCTTGGCAGGCAAGTGGCGCACACTGGATTTGTCCGGAACCTACTGGCCACGCTCGCTAGAAGATATGCTGGAACGCAACGCTGCTGACGTTGTGCTAGCCGCCCCAAAACGCGGGCGTCGCTATGGGCAGTTCCTGAAGGGCTTACGAATCCTCCGCGACGCCGGGGTGGCCGAGCCCGATTAGCCAGCCACTCAAAAACCGTGTGTGATTACGCGAATAATGGGTGATGGGTGATAGGAGAGGGAATGGAAGATTCTGTAAAAAGAATTCAACAGAAACTTTTTGTCTTACAGCGAGGGAAAACGAATTGGCCTGTAGAAGGTACCAATCGAAAAAGATTCGAACTCTACCCATGTTTAAGTGAATCAACTATACGCGACTTTGAGCTGCGTAATCAGGTAGATTTACCCCAAGACTATCGCACCTTTTTGCTGAAGATCGGGAATGGAGGCGGGGGGCCGTGGAATGGTCTGCGCCGTCTTCACGACTCATACACGCTTGGTGCGCAATCCACTGATTTTTTAATATGTCGAAACCATTCCCCTTAGTAGAACGATTTGTGTTAAGTAGTGAATGGGGCGAAGAAAAAGAAAGAGAGTCTATAGAACTGTTACATAGTAACTACTATGCACAAGGAACGCTAACTATCGCGGAGGCTGTTGGTGCAGAAATATACTTCTGGTTAATTGTTAATGGTCTAGAGAAAGGTAATATCTGGGTTGAATCCACATCGGATGACACAGGAATCTGTCCAGTCCCTCACCCAAATGATATAGCTGATCCCAATGAATTGTTCTCTTGGACTATAAAGAGCGCCGCACCGGGTCAACGCCATTGTGATTTTCTCACCTGGTATGAAGCATGGTTGGATGCTGAATTACACGAGTTGTCGGAATAGTATTCGTGAGGGCAGCAGCCAACGACGCTACCGGCCCCTGGCCAGCCTACTGCGCCAATCCATGGTTGCGTTCTTGCTGCATCCCCCATGCTACCCGCAGGCGCCCCGGGGTGCCTATTATGCGCGGGGGATGGGGGAGGATGCTGGATGGCGGACAATTTCGATCTGGTGATCGTCGGCGCGGGATCGGCGGGGCTGGTCGCGGCCGGGTTCGCGGCGCAGCTGGGCGCGCGGGTGGCGTTGGTCGAGCGCGCGCGGGTGGGGGGCGACTGCACCTGGACCGGCTGCGTGCCGAGCAAGGCGCTGATCCGGGTGGCCCGCGTGGCCCACGCCGTGCGCACCGCCGCCCAATACGGCATCGGCACCGCCCCGCCGGCCGTCGACATGGCCCAGGTGCGCGCCTATGTGCGCCAGGCCATCGCGGAGGTCTACCAGTACGAAACGCCGGAAACCCTGCGGGCGGCCGGCGTCGAGGTGATCCTGGCGCCTGGGCGCTTTCTCGACGCCCAGACGCTGCAGGCCGGCGACCGGCGCCTGACCGCCAAAGTGTTCCTACTCTGTACCGGCGCCCGCCCGGTGCTGCCGCCGATCGCCGGGCTGGCCGGCGTGCCCTATCTCACCTACGAGCAGCTGTTCGACAACGATCGGCTGCCGGCGCACTTGCTCGTCGCCGGCGGCGGCCCGCTCGGGCTGGAGATGGCCCAGGCCTACGCCCGGCTGGGGGCACAGGTGACCGTGGTGGCGGAGCGTCTGCTGCCGCGCGAGGAGCCCGAGGTCGCGGCGGTGCTGGAGCCGGTGCTGGCCGGCGAGGGCATCCACTTCGCCCGGGCGCGTGCCCAGGCGGTGCATGCCGAGGGCGCGGAGCTGGTCGTGCAGGCCGGCCCGACAACGGTGCGTGGCGATCTGCTACTGGTGGCCACCGGCCGCCGCCCGGTCGTGGCGGGGCTGGATCTGGAGAAAGCCGGCGTGGCCTACACCGCGCAGGGGATCGGCGTGGATTCGCATCTGCAAACCAGCGTCAAGCATATCTACGCCGCGGGCGACTGCGTGGGCGGCGCCCAGTACACCCACCTGGCCGGCTGGCAGGCGTTCCAGGCCGTGCGCAACGCGCTCCTGCCCGGCAGCAGCGCCGGCTTCAGCGACGCCGTGCCGGCCGTGACCTTCACCGACCCCGAAGTGGCCCGCGTGGGCTGCACAGCCGCCGCGGCCCGTCAGACGCACGGCGCCGGCGTCGTCGTCAGCCGCTGGGACCTGGCGCACGCCGACCGGGCGGTGGTCGAGAACGATCGGCACGGCTTCTATCAGGTCGTCCATAAGAAAGACGGCACCGTGCTCGGCGCGACCATCGTCGCCGCGCGGGCCGGGGAGGCCATTACCGAGCTGACGATCGCGCTGCAGCGCGGCCTGAAGGTGAGCGACCTGGCGGGCGCGATCCACGCCTACCCGACCTATGCGACCCCGGTGCAGCAGCTCGCGGCCCGCGTCGCGGTCGCGGACACCCTCGGCGGCCTGACCGGGAAGCTGCTCCGCGGCTTTGCCCGGGGCGGTGGCTAACGACGCCGGCGCGAGGACCTCGTCCTCCAGCGCCATGCGGATGATGGCCTCCAGAGGGCCGGCCGCCCCGGTCGCCCAGGCGGCGCCCAGGCCGGGCCCAGGGCCGCCCGGCCGGCCGCCTAGCTCGCCGCATGTAGCGCCGGCTCCAGGGGAGGCTCGCGGAAGGCGATCGCCGTGCGCAGCGCGGCGGCCCCTCCCGACGTGTCCTCCTTAATTCTGCGGCGCCTGCGTGCGCGCGTAGACGGCCAGCGGCGGCCCATAGACGCTGATCTCCGTCGCGCCGGCCACCTTGATGTGCGCGTCCTCGCCCAGCTTATGGTGCCACTTCCCCTGCGTATCCTGGATCGCCGCGTGTTCGATGCTGGTGATCTTCTCGTCCTTGTCCTTCATGCCGTAGACGATGACCTTCTGCTGGCCCTGCACAAATGTGAAGTCTAAGTCTTCGAGTCGTTTGTAGCCTTGCCGGGCATAGAGCAGGTCCATCTCGGCCAGGGGATTTTCTTCGCTGCCCATGCGGGGATTGACCGATTTCGGCTCTAGCTCATCCCCGTAGCCCGTGTGCCCCAGAGTCAGCCCAATGCAGTTGAACGCCGAGTCCGCCCCACTGATCAGCTCATAATCTACCAGGTTCTCGTTCTTCATGCGGAAATCTTTGTCAAAGTTGTAATCATCATTTATTCTGTTGAACTCTCTGGAACCCAGCTCGTTCAACTGGTTGAGGGCCTGCTGCTTGTCCGTCCCCTGCAGGCCCCGATAGGCCACCCGCGTGGGGGCCGGCCCGATAGCGACGTCATCCAGATCCGACTGGGGACCGTTTTTGTTGAAATACTCCCAGACCGCCTTGATGCGCTGGGCCTGCAGTTCCTTATCCTTCGCCGCGTTCACATCGTCATTCTTGGTGACTTTATCGAACTGCTTCACGAACCAGTTGCGCTGGTGCGTCAGGTCCTCTTGCTCTTTTTTGGTCAGCTTCTTGAAGAAGACTTCCAGCAGTTCGAGGGGGATTTCGGCGTGCTGCTGGTTGACCTCCACCAGCACTTCGCGCATTTTCGGGGTCAATTCCGGCTGGATCACGGCCCCGGCGGCGGCCCCGGTCGGCCGCGCGCCCCGGCCCCCGGTGGCGACGGGCTCGCCCCGCGCGGCCTGGCCGCCCATCTGCGCGGCCTCGGCTTCCAGGCCGGGATCGATGTTGGCCACCAGGCCGCCGGCGTGGGGCGTGGGCACCTGGCCCGCGCGCTGCTGCACGACATGGGCCAGCTCGTGGCCCAGCAGTTCCTGGCCGCCCGGGCTCTGGGGCGCATACTCGCCCGGCGCGAAGTGGATCGTGCTGCCGTGGGTGTAGGCCCGCGCGCCGATGGCCGCGGCCTCCGGCCCTTCGTGGACCGTCACGTCCGAGAAGTCGGCCCCGAAGGCGGTCGCCATGTGTTGCAGCGGGGTCGCGGCGTCGGCTGCGTCGCCCACCCGCTGCAGGATGCGGCGTACCGCCCCGTTGCCGGCGGTGCGCTGGAGGTGCAGCGCCGTCGCCGCGCGCACCGGGCCGTTGCCGCGCCCCCCCGCGCGGGGGTCCGCCAGCAGCGTGCCGGCGGCCGCCGCGGGCAACGCGGGCAGGGCGCTGCTGGGGGCGGGGTCCGCGTCGCGCGCCGGGCGGAGCGCCGCCGGGATCGCCTGCGGCGGGAGCGTCTTGTGCGGGGGGGAGAGATCGACGGCGGCGTCTTCGGCCATCAAGCTTTCCTTTCACAACTCTGGCGAGCAAGGAAGCCACGGGGCTTTAGCCCCAGTGGAGGAATTGCCGCCAGTTCCTTCTAGCCCCGGCCCAACCCCGGCAAGGTCTGTATTGACTAATAGCCTCAACTGTAGTATAATCGACCTATGAACCTGACCTTGACGCTGAAACTGTTGCCGACCCCGGATCAAGCCGCGGCCCTCCTGGAAACGATGGAGCGCTTCAATGCGGCGTGTACCGATATTGCGGCGACCGCGTGGGCCCAGCAGACGTTCAACGCGATCAAATTG
>DATGEF010000666.1:0-3862 GCA_035310405.1 Chloroflexia bacterium
CCAGGCGTCGTCCGGCCCGCGGGCGGTAACGCCCAACAACTCGGCGTTGGGGCCCGGGGGGCGGGGCGCGGGCGTATCCCGCCAGGCCCCGCCATCCCAGTGGAAGACGAGCGGGGCGCTCAGGGCGCCATCAGCCACCGCCCCGACGGCCCAAACGTCGCCGGGGCCGGTGCCCGCGACGCCGATCAGGTGGTGGTCCCACTCTGGCGAGCGGCTGGGGCTCGGCACGACGCTCCAGGTCTGGCCATCCCAGTGTTCGATCAAGGGTTGCTGGCCGGCCACGCGCACCGTCTGGGCCGTCGTCGTGATCGTTTTGTGGGAGCCGACGGCCCAGGTGTCGCCCGGGCCGATCGCGGCGACGCCATCCAGCCGGTTTTCGAGGGGAAATTCGGGCGGGTTGACATTGGGGCTGGGGACGATCGTCCAGCGTGTCCCGGTCCAATGCTCGGCAAAGGTCTGATACTGGCCGCTGTCGATCTGGTACTCCCCGACGGCCCAGATGTTGTCGGGGCCCGCCGCGGCGACCGCGCTGAGCGCGATGCCCGCGGCCGCTTTAATGGACAGGTTCCATTCGGGCTCACAGGCCTGCCCGCCCGGGATCGCCCAAGGGGCCGCCCGGCCGGCCGGCGCGGCCCCCGCCAGCAGGCCGGCCACCAGGCACGCCCCCAGCCCCCAGCCCCCGCCCCGCCGCGCGCGTCTGCTCATCGCCCCCCTCCTGCTGCTCTTGACTTCTGACTCCGCCCTTTTACCTTCCACTCAGGACTTTCCACTCAGGACTTCGTGCTCACGGCAGCCAGCCGCGGGCCTGGAGCACCTGGGTGCCGAGCAGGCCCAGGCTGACGCGGTAGGGTGCCGGCAGCTCCGGGTGGTACTCCAGGCGGTTGCGCTCGAAATATTGTACCAGATACGGCCGGCCATCGGTTGGACTCAGTTCGCGGAAGGCTTCGCTGATCGGGTAGCCGTAGACCGGCAAGCCGCCGTGGCTCTGCCAGTAGGCCACGAATTCGGGGGCCAGGTTATGCTGGGTGGCGGGGAAGTAGACGCTGCCGGCCCCGGCCGGCGCGGGCTGGAAGGGCGCCTCCGCCTCCCGGCCCGTCGTGACGGTGCGGCCGAGCAGGCCCAGCAGGACATCGTAAGGCGGCCGGTTCTCGGGGTGCCACTCGAAGCGGGCGCGCTCGAAATACTGGACCTTGAACGCCACGCCACGCAGCTGATCGGGCTCCGTGAACTCCTCGGTGATCGGGTAGCCGAACTGGGCCAGGCCGCCGTGCGCCTCCCAGTAGACCCGGAAACCGCCCTGGAGCGAGTGCCCCACCGCCGGGAAGTAGAGCACGCCCGGCAAGTTGGGATCGGGGACGCGGACGGTCGGCGGCCAGGGGATGGGGGTGGGCGTGGCGTAAACCGGGGCCGGGGTGGCGGTGGGCCAGGGCGCGGGCGCCGGCCCGGCATAGCCATAGCCGAAGATCACGCCGTTGCGGCCGACGGCCAGGGCATGGCCTGCATCGGCGTAGCTGACGGCGCGCAACTCGACGCCGGGCAAATAGGGGATGCTTGCGTAGTGCCAGCGCCCATCGGGCTGGTAGCTGATGATCAGGGGGTAATCCTCACTGGCCCAGTCATGGTGCTGCCAGCCGACCGCCAGGCCATGCAGGCCGTCGGCGAAGCTGACCCCGTGCAGGGCGGCCCGCTGGCGGATCGGGCCAAAGGTATCGTCGACCAGCGGCTGGTCGGGCAGGACTTCCTGCCATTGCCCCTGCACGCGATGCAGAACCTGCATGCTGGAGAGAATCTCCCCCTCGCTGGTGCCCACGGCCCAGGCCTCGTCGGGCGAGATCGCCCGCACGCCCGCCAGGCGCGTCGAGCAGCTGAAGCGAATCCGGACACAGGGGATCGCTTCGCTTCCCCACCCAGTTTTCGTGTAGCGCCACCCCGCGCCCGCGCCCACGGCGTACCCCCCGCCGGGCACCAGGTGGAGGCTGTCGATCACGCCGGGTCCGGTGAGCGAGAGATCCTGCTGCCACTGGCCGTCGTGATAGTGCAGCAGCACCAGCTGATCGGTAGGCCGCGCGCCGGCGGCCCATCCTTCGTCGCCGTTGCCGAGCATCTGGATGGTGGTCAGGTTGGCGTCCGGCACGGGTTGGGGGACTTCGTGCCAGCCGGATGCGTCTTGATGGACGATCAGGCCGGCGTCGCCGACCGCCCAGACATTGTCGTCGGCGAGGGCCACGATAGCTTGCAGCGGTGCGCGGAAGAACGGGCTGAGCTCGCCAGTCCAGAGCCCGCCCTGGTGGCGCAGGCGCACCGCCTGGCCGGACGGGCCGGCGCCGGCGGCGATCCAGGCGCCATCGGGCCCGTCGACCATAAAAACGCCGTTCAGATCACGGCCCGGGAGGCCCCCGGCCGCGATCTGAGTCCAGACAGGAGAGTTAGCTTGCGCCGGGGTGCCGGGGGCCTGGGCGGCGAGCCCGGCCGCCCCGAGGATCAGAGTCACGGCCACGACCAGTAGGCCGAGGTGTTGGCGCTGCTGCATACCATACCTCCTAAGGACCAGGTGGATCTTGCGTGCCCTGTAAGCATAACGGGCCAGCGCCGCCGGGGTTGCTACTCTCAGCATTGCGCCGCAGATCCCTTGACACATTCAAAGTCCTGAGTTGAAAGTGCGGTCTACGGATCGCGCGCCTAAAGCAGCACCCTCGCCCGGGCGCGGTTCAGGCGCGGACCGATCGTGTATACAACAGGGCGTCGGTGCTGGGCCACCGCGCCTGAACCGGACTGTGGGAGAGGGCTCTGCCCTCGACGCTGTTGCCGCGCGGGTGGGCCCTGATCCCGTGCCAGGTCGTGAGGCGAGTATTTCGAGGGCAGAGCCCTCTCCCACAGCCCGCATGACGGCGCATCCACCCCCATCCCAACCCATGCCGGTGTACTCGTGTTCTGCGCCGCTTGCCAGCCACGATCGGTCCGCGCCTGAACCGCGCCCGGGCGAGAGCAGGGTGAGAGCCCCTGTGCGCGGCACCCAAATTTGACATCCTGCCTGCTCGTGTGGTATAATGCCGCCGAACAACTGAATATGCCAAGGCTCTTATCAAGAGAGGTGGAGGGAGACGGCCCTGTGAAACCCGGCAACCAGGCCCCACGGCCCAGGTGCCAATTCCGACGGAGCGATCTGTGAGATAAGGGAGTGGTTGGGACTACGCTTATGCGTATCCTACCCCTCGCTAGCGAGGGGTTTTTTATTGGCCTTGGGGTAGGAGATCAAGGGAATAGGTGAGCGCATGACCGAATCGGCGTATCTGGCGGCTTTACGCGAGCGCGTATTGATTTTTGACGGCGCGATGGGCACCTCTGTGCAACGCTATGACCTGGATGCCGCGGCTTTCGGCGGCTGCATGGGCTGCAATGACGTTCTGCCGGTCACGCGGCCGGATGTGATCGAAGCGGTCCATGCCTCCTTTCTGGAAGTCGGCTGCGACGTGATCGAGACCGATACCTTTGGCGGCAATCGACTCAAGATGGAAGAGTACGGGCTGGGCGACCGCACCTACGAGATCAACTTCGCCGGCGCCCAACTGGCCCGCCGGGTCGCCGACCGCTATAGCACGCCGGCGCAGCCCCGCTTCGTGGCCGGCTCTATCGGCCCGACCGGTATGCTGCCGTCGTCGGACGACCCGACACTCGGCAACATCACTTTCGATCAGCTGATCGCTATCTTCTATGAGCAAAGCCAGGCCCTGGTCGAGGGCGGCTGCGACCTGCTGATCATCGAGACGACCCAGGATATCCTGGAGCTCAAGGCGGCGATCGTCGGGGCCAACCGCTACTTCCAGGCCAGTGGCCGGCGTGTGCCGATCCAGGCGCAGGTGAC
>DATGEF010000667.1:0-6085 GCA_035310405.1 Chloroflexia bacterium
TGCCGCGATACTCGGGGGCCGCCGAGTCGGCCAGCAGGGCATCGCGCGGGCTGCCGCGGATCCCTTTGCCCACCCGGTCCACGAAGATGAAGCCGAGGGCCTGCGGCCAGCTGCCGGCCAGGGCCAGCAGCGGCTTGACCAGATTAGAGACCCCGTAGCCGGCGAGGATGAGCGGCTTGCGCTCGCTCACCCGGTCGGCCAGGCGGCCGGAGAAGATCTTGATCAGGCTGGCGGTGCTTTCGGCGACCCCTTCGATCAGGCCGGCCAGCGGCAGGGGCGTATTGAGCACCCCGACCAAAAACAGGATGCGCACCGGCACGATCATCTCGCTGCTGATATCGGTGAACAGGCTCACCAGGCCCAGCACAAAGACGTTGCGGGTCAGTCCGGCGAGGGGGCCGGGCCGGGATTGCGGCGGGGCAAGGGCCGGCGCCACATCGGGGGCGGTGCCGGGGTTGGCATCAAGCATGGTCATAGGCTCGGAATTATTGTACCCGCATCCGCCCGCCGCCGCAAGCTAGCGGGCGCCGGCCCTGGGGGTCCTTTGGGTTTCGCGGCGAGCCCGAGGATCGAGACGCCGAAGGGCAGACTCCAGCGGGTGATCACCGGGGCTTCGAGCGCGAACAGCCGGCCGAGGAGCGTATTGGCCGGCCCGGGCCGCGTCAGCGTGAAGTCGGATTTCAGCGTTGCGGCGCCAGGCCGGTAGGGGCGCAGCACCCGCACCGCCGCGATCGCCGGGAAGAGCAGGGTGTTGAAGTACGAGAGCCGCCGCACCCGGAACCCGGTCGTGATCAGCCGCTCGCGCATCTCCGGGGCCACATAGCGGCGCTTATGGTGACTGACCTCATCTTGCGCGCCCCACAGGAACCGGTAGGCCGGCACGCTGAGCAGGAACAGGCCGCCGGGCCGCAAGATCCGGTACAGCTCCCGCAACATCGCGCGATCGTCGTCGATATGCTCCAGCACATCGAGCGCGGTGACCAGGTCGAAGCTCGCGTCGGGGAAGGGCAGCGGCAGGCTGGTGACCTGCTGTACCTGGCGCACCCCCCGCTGGTGGCAGAACTCGACGGCATCCGCATCCATATCGATGCCCTCGGCCTGCCCGTAGCGGGCCAGGTAGCCGATCATCGTCCCGGTGCCGCAGCCCACGTCGAGGATGCGCCGGGGCGGGGGCCCCAGCCGCCGGACCAGGTATTTGTCGAGGATCTGCAGAAAGATCTGCCGGCGCCCGATAAACCACCAGTGCCGGTCTTCAATCTGGTAATATTCGGCATAGAACTCTTTATGCATGCTTAGCTTCCTGACCGTCCCGGGCTGGCCGGGGGGTGGAATTCCACCGCGTTGTCGTCGGGGCGCGGCTTGCGCGCCGCGGCCCGCATCTGGCGCTGGTTGGGGAAATAGATCCGCTGCCACATGCGGAAGACCTCGCGCAAGGTGCGGGGGATATCGCTCGCGCGCACGGTGGTTTCTCCGGCCATCCGCGGGTAGTGGCGCACCCCTTTCTCGCCAATACGAAAGTTCCACTTACGCGCTTTGGCCAGCAGCTCGGTGCAGACAAAAAAATTATCGCACTCGACCGTCAGCTTGTCCAGGGCTTCGCGGCGGAAGATCTTGAAGGCGCAGTCGACATCGCGGACGCGGAGCCGGAAGAGGACGCCCACCAGCCGGTTCCAGCACCAGGAGATCAGCGAGCGCAGCACAGGATCGAAGCGATAGACCCGGAAGCCGGTCATGATGTCGTACTGGCGCATCAGCGGCAGAAAGTATTTCAGCTCGCCGACGTCGAACTGATTGTCCGAATCGGTAAAAAAAACCAGGTCGTAGTGGGCCTGGCGGAAGCCGGTGCGCAGTGCGGCCCCATAGCCGCGGTTTTGCTGATGATTCAGCACGCGCACGTGCGGGTAATATTGTCGGGCCAGGTCCTCGGCCACGGCGCGGGTCCGATCCCGGCTGCCGTCGTTGACGATAATCACTTCGTACGCCGAGGTGATTTCCGGCAGGACGGCCAACGCCCGGCGGGTCGCCAACTCGATATTGGCTTCTTCGTTATACGCCGGCAAGACAATGCTCAACGCTTCCTGCATCCGGCTGGGCTTCCTTTCTGCGGGTTACCTTGGTCCATTCGGGCGCCGGTGTCGCATTCAGCGCACGAGGCTCAGGCCGACCGCGTTCATCACCCCCAGCCAGAGGAGGGGGAGGCTGAGGGCCAGGACCTTCAGCAGGCGCCCCGGCGCCAGGGTATACAACCCGAAGGTGAAGATCAAGGCACCTGGTAGGAGCAACAGGAACAGGTAGCGGCCCTGGGCCTGCATGGCCACGGTGAGGCTGAACTGGACGAAGCTAATCAGCAGCAGCACGGCGACCACGGCCAGGATCAGGAGGCTCTGCCAGAGATGGCGTGGCACGGGCCATCGCCGCCACAGCCCCCCGGCGGCCAGGCCCAGAACCGCGAGCAGTGTGAGCCCGACCAGCCCGCTCGAAAACAAACGGGCTTGATCATAAAACTCCGGTGGCATGATGATATTCTGCCAACCAAAGTAGCCCCAGAAGCTTTGCCAGCTGGCGAGTATGAAACCATTGCGGGCGTCGGCGTTGTTCCAATCGAGGAGGGGCAGGGTGGCGTGCCAGAAGATGTTGGCGTCCCGCGTGCCGCTCGGCTCGCCATAGGCAATCAGGTTGCGCACGAACCACCAGCCACAGATGAACAAGGCGCTCGCTCCGGCCCCGCCCGCCATCTGCGCTCCCCGCCGGGCCCGCGCGGCCCAGCGCCCGCGGGCGGGGGCCACCTGGTAGGCGCGGCAGAGCACGACCAGCCCCAGGGCGGGGATCAGCACGAGCGCGGTCAGCTTGGCCAGCACCGCGAGGCCGACCAGCGCGCCGCCCCGCACCAGCCAGGGGTCGTACTCGGGCTGGCGCAGGCCCCGGAACCAGACATAAAAGGCCGCCGCCGCGCAGCAGTTGACCAGGCTGTCGTTGGCGGCCCGGGCATTGTTGAAACAGAACTCCGGCAGCAGGGCGATGACGCCGGCGACGGCGACCGCCCACATCGGCGCCCGTGGCGCCAGCTCCCGCGTGGCCGCCCAGCAAAAATAGACCATCGCCGCGCCGCATAGCGCCGAGACCAGACGGCTCAGGTAGAGCACCGGGACGGGATCGGGCGGCACGGCCTGGGCCAGGAGGCCCGTCAGCAGGAAGTAGAGGGGCGGCTGGACCGTCTGGTAGGCCAGGAGCCGGACGGGAGGGTCGCCTACGCCGATCTGGCGGGTGTACTCGCGCACCGCCGGGTCGCCGGGCGTGCCGACGACCTGTCCCGCGGGGACCTGGCTGAAATCAAAATGGATCTCCGGCAGGCGGTGTTCATTGCGGACCTGCATCACCGTTTGCAGGTAGGCCGGCTCATCGGGGGCGGCGAGCGGCCGGACCGCGGCGACCCAGAGCAGGCCCAGCCAGAAGCTGAGGATGGCGATCGCGAAACCTGGTTGCCGCGGCCAGGTCCGGCGTCGCCCAGCAAGGCCCCGCGGCCGGAGGACTGGTCTGGTTTCCGTTGGTAGATATGGTCGCATAATATCTCGTGGCATTATAACCTAAAGCACGGCTTTCCGGGCAGGAACCGGGCAAGCCCCGGGCAATCAGCGTTTGACACTCCACCCGGCGTTTGCTATAGTGATTTTATGATCATGGACCAATCCAGTCCCCCGCCCGGGGCCGCCGCCCCGGCGGAGACTCCCCCGCCGGCGCCCGCTGCGCGCCCGGCGCGGGCCGCGCTCACGGCCCCCGGCTGGCTATTTCTGATCGGGCTGGCCCTGGTGGTCGGCGTGATCGACCCGATCGTTATCGACCTGCACCCGCGGCTGGAGGTCAGCCTGGGGCTGGCGGGGGCCGGCATCGGCATCCTGGTTGGCGGCCGGGGGCGGTGGCTGTGGACCGGGGTGGGCGCGGGCGTGCTCTGGCTGGACGTCGTCGCCGGGATCAGCACGCAGATCAGCCCGCTCGGCACGCCCGCCGGCCAGGTCTGGGGGCCGCGGGGGGTGCTACTCACCGTGGCGGTGGCCGGCTGGATCTTGTTTCTCGCGCCGTCCGCCTGGCTGCAGCGGGGGGCGCTGGCCGCCGCACTGCCCACCCTCGGCGTGCTCGGCCTGCTCTGGCTGACGGCGCCGCCGATCGCCCATAATGCGGCACTCTATTGGCCCGTCGTCGACTCCCACGGCACGGTCTACACCAACGACGTCGACAGCGGCATGATCTGGGTATTCGATGCCCAGGGGGGCTTACAGGGCAACCTCTGGCCGCGGCGGGGGCAGCTGGGCTATGGAGGGCCGAATATTGTGCCCGCCGGCCTGGGTACGGAACTGGCGCTCTCCGGCGCCCGCGCGACGCCGACGCCGGGTGGACCGACCGAGCAGGAGTTTATCTTCTGCGGCCTGGCCATCGATCCCCAGGACCGGCTGTATGTGGTCGACCCGGGACTGTTTACCGTGCGTGGCTTCGATCCCGATGGCCAGCTGCGCGTCAGCTGGCGCCTGCCGCCCACGTATATCCCCAGCCGCGGCTGCCTGGCCGCAGATCGGGATCATGTCTACGTCGGCGATAACCATGGGATCATCTACGTTTATGACCACGCCGGCACCCTGCAAAAACAATGGACCCAGGATCTGGTGTCCCTGGGCCTGAGTATCGATCGCCAGGGCCGGCTCTGGGTGCTTCACCAGAGCAGTGTCGAGGCGGATGCGTATCCCAAAGGCAACGCCGTGCTCTCCTGGCAGCTGCCGGCGCCGGTGGGCGACCTGCAGGTACCGTACCAGGCGATCCTGGTCCGGGCGAACGGCGAGATCCTGGTGACCGATGTCGGGGCCAACGTGATCCGGCGCTACACCCCGGATGGCCACGCGCTGCCGATCCTGGGGGCGGCCGGCGGCTGGCCCGGCCAGTTCGGCGGCCTCGGCGGGCTGGCCGAGGACGGACAGGGCCGCCTGTATGTAACCGACTTCCTCTACCGGGTCCTGCAGCGCTTCGCCCCAGACGGCCAGGTGACGGCCGTCTGGAGCGCGCCCGAAGAACCAAACGGTGAGTGATCGGCGGGGGGTTAGCGCGCGCGGAGCTGCCGCAGCCGGCCGCCGATCGCCACCAGCAGCCCGGCCCCGATCAGCCCGAGCAGCGCCAGGCTCCCCAGATCCGGCTGGCCGGTAGCCGGCATGCCGGGGCTGCCGCTCGTGCCGCCCGCGCTGCCGCCGGTCCCGCCCGTATTGGTGCCGCCGCCCGACATCAGCGCCGTCAGGTCGGCGCAGGCGACATAGGTGCCGATGTCGGTCGCCGATTTATGCACGTTAACGGCGTAATTGCCGCCGAGCAGGCTGCTGATCGGCACATTGACCGTGGTTACCGAGTGGCCGTCGACGACATTATTCAGCGGGTAGGCCGGCTTGGGATTCAAGTTGGCGCACGAGCCCGCATGGATATGCGCCGGCTGGCTCAGGCCGGTCGCCCCGCTGAGCGTGATCTCCACCTGGGTCGTGCCGTCAGCCTGGCCGGTCAGCACGACCTGGCCCGTTTCCCCCGAGTTGTTCTGCGCGTGCAAGTCCGCCTTGGAGAGGCCGGTCTGGGCCCAGGCGGCCGTGGCGCCGCCCAACAGGGCGACTAACGTTAAAACCAGGACCAACATTCGTTTTGCCATGCGCGATCCTCCTCATTATCGATTGCGGTATATGGCGAGCGCGTTGTATAAAAGCGTCTCACCCGGCGAGGCCGGGTGAGACGGGGTATAGCAAGGGGCGGGCCG
This sequence comes from Chloroflexia bacterium, assembly GCA_035310405.1. GTDB lineage: Bacteria > Chloroflexota > Chloroflexia > QHBQ01 > JAICKM01 > JAICKM01. The sequence goes on from DATGEF010000667.1 coordinate 5,777, forward strand.
CGCTTACTTGCCGGTGAGGACACAGCGGCTGGAGTAGTTGCTCCATTCCTGCTGCAGCTCGTAGTGGTGGCCGTTGATCACCTGGTTATAATAGGAGCCCGAGGTGCCGCCGAGCGGGCTGCCGAAGTTCCAGGCGCACTTGTCGCCGTTCTCGTAGCCGGCCGCATCGTACCAGGCATTGCCCAGCGCGTCGGTGATCGTCTCGTTGGCCTCGTGGCTGGTCACGCTCAGCGTGGCGTCGGCCGCCGCGTCGCCGTTCGGGTAGTTGCCGCCGCCGCAGGCGCTCAGGTTATGGCCGGTGTAGGGCAT
>DATGEF010000668.1:0-3369 GCA_035310405.1 Chloroflexia bacterium
CGTGGCCCCAGGCCGTGCCCTATTTGCTCCGGGCCGCCGACAGCGCCCGCGGGGCGTATGCCAATCAGGAAGCTCTCCACCTCTACGGGCGCGTTCTGGCGGTGGCTGCCGCGGACGATCAGGAGGCGCGCTTTGCCGCCCTGGCCGGACGGGTGGAGATCTGGCACCTGCTCGGCGATCGGGCGAGCCAGGCGACGGATGTAACGCACTTACAACAGCTGGCCCGGGTATCAGGGCCGCGCCAGCAAGCGCGCGCCGCGCTGCTGGCCGTCCGCTATTATGAAGTCACCGCCGACTTCGCCGCTCAGGAAGCGGCCACCGGCGCCGCGTTACAAACCGCCCTCCTGGCGGGCGATCCCGGGCTGATAGTGGAAGCTTACCAGGCGCAAGCGGGGCTCTACTGGCAGGAAGATCGCTATACCGAGGCCGTGCGCACCGCGTGGCGGGGGCTGCGCTTGGCCCAGGCGCAGGGGTTGCGTTCCCACGAGGCAGCCTTCTTGTCCATGCTGGGCCTCATTGCCACCCGCCAATCGCGCCAGCAGCAGGCGGCCCGGTTTTTTGAAAAGAGCCGCCACCTGCACAACGCGCTGGGCAATGCCGCCCAGCTGGTCCGCGTCAACCGCAGCCTGGCCAGCATCCTCCATGAGGAAGGCGATTACCCCGCGGCCGCCGCCCTGTATGAGCAAGCGTTAGCCTTCTTTCGCCGCATCGGGGACGGGCGGGGGGTGGCCGGGACCCTCATGGACCTTGGTACGATCGCTCTGACCCTCGGCGATTACGCCGCGGCGGCGGACTCCTTTACGGAGGCGCGGAATCTGTTCGCCGCCCAGAATGATCCCATACACGAGATTGTCTGCTTGCTCTACCTGGCCGACACCATCCGCGAAGGGGGCGATCCCAACGCCGCCGAGCCGTTTGTGGCGGCGGCCGAAGCCCGCCTGCACAACTGGGATTCGTCGCACATGCTTCGCATCGAGCAGTATGTGACATCCTGCCGCGCCCACATCAGCGCGGCGCAGGGCAAACTGGAGCGCGCGGCCCACGAGTTCGCCCACGCCATCGCGCTGGCGGCCGCCATCCCGCTCCCCGGCCTCGCGGCCGCCGTGCTGGCCGGGCAGGCGCAGGTCGCGATCGCCCGCGGCGATCGCACCCTCGCCCACAGCGCCGTGTATGCCTGTCTGGAGAGTATCGCGGCCAGTGCCGGCAATCAGCCCCTGATCGTCTACCACACCTGCTACATGGTGCTCCAGGCCCTGGGCGATAGCGAGCAGGCGGCTGCGATCTGCCGAGCTGCCGCGGGCCGGCTAGCGCACGCGGCGGCGCAGATCTCCGATCCCGCGCGCCGCCAGGCCTTCTTGACGCGCGTGACCGTCAACCGCGATATCGCGGCGGCCGCCACCCGCGGCTGCTCCTGACCTTTGCTCATCGTCCCCGAAACCCAGGGAATTTGCAATCCCGGCCCACCCCCCGTACAATAGATCGCATGAAGCCCAAGCTCTTAACCCCCACGCCCCCCACCCCGGCGCTTAACGCCCACCCTCCCCAATCCAAAATCCAAAATCCAAAATCCAAAATCCCCCCCTACCCGTTCACCGCGATTGTCGGCCAGGAGGAGCTGAAGATGGCCCTGCTGATCGCCGCGGTGAGCCCGCTGGTGGGGGGCGTGCTGATCCTGGGCCAGCGCGGCACGGGCAAGTCGACCATCGTGCGCGGGCTGGCCGGGCTCCTGCCGCCGCTCGCCGTGGTGGCGGGCTGCCGCTATGGCTGCGCCCCCCGCGGGCCGTTCTGCACAGAGTGCCAGGCCGACCCGGCGCGCCAGGCCCAGCGCGCGGTCCGCCCGGTGCCCGTGGTCGACGTGCCGCTGGGCGCGACCGCCGACCGGCTGACCGGCAGCCTCGACCTGGAGCAGGCGCTCGGCCACGGCGTGCGCGCCTACGAGCCCGGCTTACTCGCCCGGGCCAACCGCGGCTTTCTCTATATCGACGAGGTCAATCTGCTGGAGGACCACCTGGTCGACCTGCTGCTCGACGTGGCGGCCAGCGGCGTCAACATTGTCGAGCGCGAGGGCCTGAGCGTGCGCCACCCGGCCCGCTTCGTGCTGGTCGGCTCCGCCAACCCCGAGGAGGGCGAGCTTCGTCCCCAGCTGCTCGACCGCTTCGGCCTGCTGGTGCGCGTGGAGACGATCGCCGACCTGGACGACCGCGTGGCGATCGTGCGGCGCCGCGAGGCCTACGAGCACCACCCGGCCGCGTTGGCCCGCCGCTATGCGCCAGCCCAGCGCGCCCTGGCGCGGCAGGTCCGCGCCGCCCAGCGCGCCGTGGCGAAAGTCGGCTTCCCCGACCCGCTGTTGCGCCAGACGGCGGCGCTCTGCCGCGACCTCGGCGTCGACGGCCACCGCGGCGAGATCACGATCGTCCGCGCGGCGTGCGCCCTGGCGGCCCTGGCGGGCCGCCGCGAGGCGCAGCCGGCCGACGTGCAGCGGGTGGCCGGCCCCACCCTGCGGCATCGCCTGCGCCGTGGCCCGCTCGATCCGCTGGACGGCGGCGAGCGGGTGGCCGCCGCCCTGGCCGCGTCCTTCCCGGCATGACGCCGGATGCCTCGGTCGCTACCGCCCTGGCCCTGCTGGCCGTCGACCCGGCGCTGGGCGGCCTGGTGCTGATCGGCGTCGACGGCTGGGCACTCGAGCCCTGGGCGGCCCGGCTGGCCGCGCTGCTCGGCGGGCCGGCCGGCGTCTTGCGTCTGCCGGCGACGATCACGCCCGAGCACTTGCTCGGCGGGCTGGACCTGCCGGCCAGCCTGCAGCAGGGCCGGCGCGTGCGCCGGACCGGCGTGCTGGCCGCGCACGACGGCGGCGTGCTCTGGATCCCCGACCCGGACCTGCTGGCGCCCGAAATTGCCGGGCCCCTGGCCGCCGTGCTGCGCCGGGGCCGCGTCCACCTGGAGCGCGACGGGATCGGCGCGCACGATCCGGCGCGGCTGGTGTTGTTGGCGACCATGACGGCCCCGGGCCCGCCCCGCTACCCGGCGCTTCTGGAGCCGGCCGGGCTCTGGCTGGCGGCGCCGGATCCCGACCCGCGGCTACCGGCGGGCCTGGAACCGGCCATCGTGGCCGCGCGCGCGCGCCTGCCCACCGTGACCATCGCCGATACGCAGATCGCGGCCCTGGCCGCCACGGCCCTCCGCCTGGGCGTCGAGGGTGTGCAGGCGGATTACCTGGCCGCCCGCACCGCCCGCGCCGCCGCGGCCCTGGCCGAGCACGCCCGGGTCGAGGCGGCCGACCTGGAGCTGGCGATCGCCCTCGTGATCGCGCCCCGCGCGAGCGGCGCGGCCCCCGCCCAGACCCGCCAGCCCGCGCCGCCGGAGCAAACG
>DATGEF010000669.1:0-3868 GCA_035310405.1 Chloroflexia bacterium
CGTCTCCACATGTTGGTAGAAAGGCGAGCCGGGCGGCACATCCGTGAAATGGCCCTGGGCCGGGTTCAGCAGGGTCCAACCCTCAGCCAGCACGACGATCTTGGCGATCTGGCTGCGGGTGACGTTGTTCCCCCAGCCAAAGGTGCCGTCGGCATAGCCCACGATAATGCCGTGGCTATAGGCCGTCTCGATGTACTGGTAGAAAGGGTTCGTGGGCGGCACATCCGTGAAATGGCCCTGGGCCGGGTTCAGCAGGGTCCAGCCCTGGGCCAACACGACGATCTTGGCGAGCTGCGCCCGGGTCATATTCGCGTACGGCCGGTACGTGCCGTCGCCGTAGCCGGAAACGATCGCGTGGCAGACCAGGTAGCGGACGGCCGGGTAGAAGTAGTCGGCCGGCCCCACATCGCTGAACGCCCCGCCGCAGGGGGTGGGCGAGGGGCCGGGCGTTGGCGTAAAGGTCGGGATGCCGCCGATCGGCGTGGGGGTCGGGCTGGGCAGCACCCCGCCACAGCTGACCGCATCCACTGTGGTCAGGGCGTTGGAGCTGTAATTATAGCCCCCGGCGATCAGCAAGAGGTGCCCATTGCTGACGTAGCTCGCGGCGAGCGTCCGGCGGGGCACGGCCAGGGGCGCGCTGCTGGCCCAGCTATTGGTAGTCGGGTTATAGCGCTCCACACTGGCCAGCTGCGTGTTCCAGCCGCCGCCGAAGACGTAGAGGAAACCCCCACAGGGCAGGCCGGTGTCGACGCCGACCGCGGCCGGGCCGCCGCGCGGCGCGAGCAAGGAGCGGACGGCACTCCAGCTATCGGCCGCCGGGTCATAGACCTCGACCGTGGCCAGGTCGCTGGGATTGGTCACGCTGGGGATGCCGCCGATCGCATAGATCCGGCCGTTGAGCGCTGCCGCGGCCAGGAAGGCGCGCGGCGTCGGCATGCTGGCTTTCTGCACCCAGCGGGCGCCCGCGGCCCGGGCCGGGTCGAACTCGAAGACGGTTTGCGTCACGGTCAGGTTGTCCGCGCCGCCGATCACGTAGAGTTTGCCGGCCACCGCGGCGACTCCGGCGCCGTAACGGGCCGCGGGCAGCGGGTCGCTGGCCAGGATAGCCGCCGTGTCGGTCGCCGGCTGGTATGTTTGCAGCAGCGCGACCGCCGTGCTGCCGTCAAAGCCGCCCGGGATATAAATGGTATCGCCGAGCGTCGCCGCGCCGATATTGATCACCCCCCGCAGCAGGGTGCGCCGGACCGTCCAGGTATCGGCGCGGGCGTCGTATTCTAGGATCGGGCGATTGATATTGCCGTCGGCGGTCGCCCCGCCGATCAGGTAAGTCCGGCCATCGGGCGGGAAGTCGACCAGGGCATGGCGGGCGCGGCCCTCCGGCAGCCCCCCGCGCGTGATCGGGCTGCCGTTATAGGCGGTGAACTGGGCCGTGCCGTAATACGCGCAGGTGCTCGACAGCTGGGCGGTCGCCGTCACCACGGTGCTGTCCGATTCCCCTTGTTGGGAATCCGTGGGGATCGTGATCTGCACCGTGATCGTGATACTGCCCGCCGGCGGCAACGACCCCGTGTTGGCCGGCGCCACCCGGGCCGGCCAGGTGTTCCCGCCGTTCGTCAGATCAAAGCTGGTGGTGATGCCCGTCTGATTATACAGCGTGGCGGTATAGTGCAGCGTCACGCCGGGACTCCCGACCGCGCTGCCGGACGGCGGCACAAAGCTGGCCCCGGACGAGCTCACCTGCGTCGTCAGCTGCACGCTTTCGGCCAGCGGAAAGCCCGAGTTTTGCGAGGTGGCGGTCATCGTCGTCACATCGCTGGCGCCCACCGGCTCGTTCGGCGGCACGTTCACGGTGACGGTGAACGGCACGCTGAGGCCCGGCGAGATCACCGTCGTGGTGCTGGGGGTGACCACGGACCCGAACGCCGGATCGCTATCGGCCAGGGTGAGATGGTAAGTCGTGGTCAGCGTGCTCGGGTTGATGATCTGGCCGGTATAGGTCACCGTCTGGCACCCGGTGGTATTCACCGTCTGGTCGCCGGGGCTCACGAGGGCCAGGAAGCGGATCGCCAGGCCGGGCGTGAGCACGCTCTCGTCCAAACTATAAGTCAGTCCACTCGTCTGGCTGTAGTTCTGAATGCCGACCGTCGCACTGCTGCCATTGGCCAACTGGCCAGTGAGGCTGCTGTATTCGTAATCGATTTCATTACTGTTCTCGTGGAAAATGACCTCGAATGTAGCCATACTGTTGCCATCATGGTAGAATCCGGCATTCCGCCACTCGACGATAAAGCTGCGGGCCGGGGCCGTTCCCTGCACATCAGTATATACTGCGCCGACAGTATCCGTAATAATCAGGTCGCTCCATAGCGGGGCGATTATACCAGGCGGCGCACTGGTACTTGGTAAACCCACGTTCTGGTAGCAACCGTCCGGGCAGGCTTCCTGCGGGATATAGAGAAAACCGTTTGTGTGGACGGTGATCGTCGGAACGGTGCGGTCATACAGGGTCAGCGGGAAATTCGGCACGATGACCGTGTTTTCATCATCGCCGCTGAAGCCGGTAATCACGTGCGTTGCCGCGATATACCCTCCCGAGGGTGGGCCGTTCGGCTCGTTGCTGTCGCTGACGATGTAGCCAAACGCGTCGGGGCCACCGACGCGCAAGGGCGGCTGCGGCCCGCGGGGGCGGCCGTCCTGGGCGGCCACGAGCGGCGGCGCGGGGCGCCCCGGCTTGGCCAGCGTGCGGGCCGGGGGGGTGCCGGCCAGGACGGGAACGCCGCTCCCGGCGCGCGCCACGGCGACCGCGCCGGCCAGGATCAGGGTCAGCAACAGGAGGATCGCCAGGACGGCCCCGGCTCCGAGCGTGGCGTGATTGCGCATGGGTGGCTCCTTGGGTCATGCGTAGCACATAGCTGATTGCTGACCGCTGACCGCTCGTCCGGGCTACCGCCAGCCGGCGATGCCCCGCCCGCCGGCGGGGCGCAGCTTTTCGAGGTGCTGCTTGGTATACTCGGCGCTGATGAACATGCGCGACGGCAGCCAGCGGGCCAGCGCACTCGACACTTGCGGGCCATAGATGGCTTTGCGCAGCTTGTCGAGAAAGGCCGCGAGCTCCTGGTTGTCCATATCGGCGAAAGTCGTCTGGCCCCCCTCGATCATGCGCTGGATCATGCGCCAGACGTCGAGCGCGTACAGGGTGTCGCTGGCCCCGTAGCCGGCCAGGGCGCCGCTTTCGGTTTGGGCATAGGCGTCCCGCACGACCTCCAGGCGATCGGCCGGCCGCTGCCCGCGCCCGCCTTCCGACAGCAAGCCCAGCGCCCAGAGTTGGGTCAGGCCACGTGCGAGCTCGCCCGCCACCTGGTGGGCATCGCTCCGTGTCGTCATCGGTCAGCACCTCCTGCGGGGGTAAGGGATCAGGCGCCCAGGTTGCGCGGGCCCGCGCCGATCGCGCCAGCCACGATCGCGCGTTGCCCTTAGTGTACCCGATGGCGCGGGCCTGCGCAACTCGGGCGGCGGCAACGCCCCCAGCGCGGATTAGTGCGTCTCGCCACCCCCGGAGATCGAAGGGCCCCCAGCGGCCGGACCGCCGGTCACCTGACCGGTCGCCGTGTCCCAGCGGCCGGCGGCGCTACCCCAGCCACCGGTGCCGCCCACCTGGCCAGGCGTGGCGCCGCGCTCCTCCTCGATCGGGCTGGCCGGCCGGCCGGCCGGGGCGCCGGGGGGCGGGGGGGCGGTCGGGCCGGCGGCGAGCCCGCTGCCGGCGCCGGCGCTCTCGCTGGCGCTGCCGCTGTAGCCCTCGAAGCCGGCCGCTTCATTCGCATAAAGTGACGGCCCGCTGACCTCTGCGCGCGGTGACCCGGCGGCGCTC
>DATGEF010000670.1:0-5318 GCA_035310405.1 Chloroflexia bacterium
CTCGACGGCCTGCCCCTGGCCCTGGAGCTGGCGGCGGCCAAGGTCCGCTTTTTGCCGCCCCCGCTGCTGCTGGCCCGCCTGGCGCACCGCCTCGATCTGCTGGCCGGCGGCTGGCGCGACCTGCCCCCCCGCCAGCAAAGCCTCCAGGCGGCCATCGAATGGAGCTACGACCTGCTCGATCCGGGCGACCAGCTCCTCTTCCGGCGGCTCGCGGTCTTTGCCGGAGGAGCGACCTTCCCGGCCGTGGACGGCGTGTGCGGCGGGCCGCCGGCCGCGCTCGACGCCCGCGAAGGACTGAGCACCCTCGTGGAGCAGAGCCTGGTGCAGGAAACGGGAGGCGCTGACGGCGAGCCCTGCTACCGGATGCTCGAAACGATCCGCGAGTTTGCCCTGGAGCGGCTGGAGGCGAGCGGGGAGGCGGACGCGGTGCGCGCCGCTCATGCACGCTTCTATCTCGCGTTGGCAGAGGAGGCGCGCCCGGAATTGCGCGGGCCGGCGCAGGCCGCCTGGGTGGCCCGCCTGGCCGCGGAGCAGGACAACCTGCGGGCGGTGCTGGCCTGGAGCCTGGATGGGGCCGGCGATGTGGAGCTGGGCGCCCGCCTGGCCGGCGCCCTCTGGATGTTCTGGTACTACCGCGCCGCGCTGGACGAAGGGCGGCGCTGGCTGGAAACCGCGGTGGCCCGGCGCCCCGGCGCGGCGGACGCGGTGCAGGCGGACGCCTTGAACGGCGCCGGGGCGCTGGCGATCTCCAGTGGCGAAGCCGCGCGCGCCAGCACGCTCTTTGCGCAGAGCCTGGCGCTGCGCCGGCGGCTCGGCGATACCCAGGGGATCGCGGCCTCAGTGAACAACCTGGGCATGGTCGCCGAGCAGCTCGGCGACTACGCGCGCGCGGAGGCCTGTTACGCCGAGAGCGTCGAGCTGGAGCGCACGCTGGGCAACACGAGCGGGGTGGCGACCTCGCTGGCCAACCGGGGGGGCCCGGCCTACTTTCAGGGGCAATACGCGCGCGCCCGCGCCTTCTACGCGGAGAGTCTGCAGCTGTATACCGACTTGCACGATACCCAGGCGATCGCGCGGACGCTCTGCAACCTGGGGCAGATGGCCTGGGCCGAGGGCGACTACGCGTCCGCGCGCGCCGCGAGCGAGGAGAGCCTGGCCCAGGCCCGCGCCCTGGGCAACACGCTGTTGATGGCCTGGGCGCTGGTCAGTCTGGGGCGCGTGGCCCACGAGTGCGGCGATGCGGCGGGCGCGATCGCCCGGCTGGAGGAGGCACTGGTCCTGTTCCGGCAGGCGGGATATCAGCCCGGTCTGGCCACGGTGCTCTTTGAACGCGGCCAGGTCGCGCTCGATCAGGGGGATCACCAGCAGGCGCTGGCGGGGTTCGCGGCGAGTCTCGCGGAGCACGCGCGGGCCGCGAGCGGGGCGGCCACGATCGCCGACGAGCTGGAAGGTGTGGCCCAGGCCGCGGGCGGGGTGGGCCACCTCGCGGCGAGTGCGCGGCTGGCGGGCGCCGTGGCGGCCTTGCGCGAGCGTAGCGGCGCGGCCACTACACCGGTCCGGCGCGCCCGCTGCGCCCGGCGCCTGGCGGAGTTGCGCGCCCTATACGGGCCGGCGGCCTGGGACGCCGCCTGGGACGCCGGTCGGCACCTCACACAGGAAGAGGTGCTGGCGGAAGTGCGCCGCCTGGCGCCCCCGAGCAGTAGGCAGTAGGCAGTAGGCAGTACGACGAAGGAAAAACACAAATGCGCGATATAACAGCAGCTTTCGTGCTGCTGCTCCCTATTATGGGGTGTAGCGACCAGGGGGGCAACCTTACACCCACCACAACGCCACTAACTGTTCCGGCCAAAATAATTGCTCCGGCAGCAACTGGCACGGTCACGCAAGAAATCCCGCCGACTTTAGAGCCGAACTTGATTCCTGATACCGACATGTATATCGCGGTAATCAATAAGTTCTTTGCTGATTCCTACATCGTCAATATGATGCAATCTGACAAATTGCGCCAGCAAATCGTTTATATCGAACCGGCTTTCACTAATATGGGGAGACCTAATCCGCCCTCTGTATACACAGGGAAAGCTATTCCATCCCGGATTATGCAGCTGATCAAAATGCGTGTAGAAGTGGTCGGATTGGCGCCAGTAGAACAGGATCAGGCTGGAGGGGGCTATATCATAGTAGGCTCTATTACCTCGATTTCTGACCGAAACGGCAAGCCCCAACCAGCGATCGACATGATTTTTGGGGTGGGGCCAGGAGGATGCGGAAGATTTATGCAAATCGGCTATCGGCTGACAAAAACCAGTACAGGGTGGGAAGCCGAACCCTATGATCGAGGAATGTGCTGAATCAGACCGCTGAAGCCGAGGCCACCAGCCACGCCAAAAGGGGCGGCCGCCATCGCGGTCGCCCCTTTGGTTATTCAGTTGTCGTCAGCGCGACGGCCGCCATAGGCGCCCAGCCCACTGCCTACTGCCTACTGCCTACTCGGCCCTAGACCCGCGTGCGGTGCTCGACATCGCTGATGACCACGCCGCGGTTGCGGTTCGTGCCGAGCAGCAGGTCGGCGATCTTGATCAGCGCCACGCCGATCAGGGTCCAGACCACGATGGCCACCAGCGACTCCCACTCGACCACGCCGGTCGCGGCCGCGCCCGGATAGGTCATGTGCCGGCCCAAGAGGCCCAGGAAGGGGGCGACGAAGGGGTTCGTCAGGTTGTAGATAAGCTGGGCGAACCCGACGCTCTGGTTCGCCCCGGCCATCAGCAGGACAAAGCGGATGGCGAGCAGGACGTCGAGCACCCCGACCAGGAACCAGATAACGCGGCTGAACCAGTCCACGCCCGCGGCGCGCTCGGCGGCCGGGTCTACGACCGACTCGCGCATGCGGTGCGCCACCACGCGATCGCCCACGGGAGGCGTGGTCGCTACAGTGGTCTGCACGGGGCCGACCGGCATCCCGGCCGGCGCCACGGCCGGGGTCTGGGTGACCACGGTCTCCTGTGGCGGGCCCGCAACCACGGTCTCCTCGTTGCGCACTACTCTCTGCATATCGTTGGACATTCTTGCCTCCTCTAGGCGGGCCGTAGTCGCGTGTTCATTCCGTTACCAACCTGGCGCGACCCTCACGGCCCGACGGCCTCAGTGAAACGGGAAGTATCCCTACGCCCGCAATTGTTCAAACTTCGCTGCCGCCAGTGATAATGCGATCAGGGCGACGCGCGGCTACGGATAACTAAGCAGAAACCGTGCCACACTGGATCCATGTGTGGATCATAAAGGGATACTATAGCTGGCCGATAATTTGGCAGCGCTAATTCCTATAATAGGGTAGCAATAGCGTTCGCTGCGCCGCTCGACGATCGCGTCCGACCGCCAGGCTGCTACCATCATGTTTAGAGATAAATATTAGTAAAGATAGTAAAGAATCTGTCATTCTGAGCGCAGCGAAGAATCCGTTGCCAGGTGTATCTGTGGTCGCCGGCGGATGGCTAATCCGTCTATGCTGCCTCCCCAACCCTGCCCACCCAGGGCGCGCCGCTGGCGGATGGGCTGCGCGCCCCAGCGGATTCTTCGCTGCGCTCAGAATGACAAATCTTATAATTTCTGCTAATAAAATACACTGTATTGGCATTAGCCGAAATGTCACTGGCACACTCGGGTAACGAGTTGTAGCTCGACGGCTGTTTGCCCACTGTTTCCAGAGTGGAGAAGGATATCGACTGTATGTAAAGGACACTCGTCGACCCACAGTACCCTAAACGCAACTCCTGGTGGAGCATGATCGCTCAGCGTCCAACCATTCTGCTGGAGCTTATCTTGGTAGAATTTTTGGACGAGTGTAGGGGCGTCTTGCGTCTGAAATGTGATCGCCGTCCCGTTGATGACACCCAAATCTCCACTTTTATAGGGCTGAACCTTCCAGCCCCGTGCTCCGGGGTACAAGGGGATCTCCTGTGTCGCGGGGTGGGGATCAAGACGGATTCTACAGGCGGATAATAGTACGACGCTACTGAGCAGCAATAAACGGATCAGCGGCCGCCCACCATCTATTTGTGCGTTCATTGAGTTATTCGCCATTCCTGCGCTCGATGCAAATATTTAGCTAAAGAGTTAGTAAATCTGTCATTCTGAGCGTAGCGAAGAATCCGCGGCCCGGCGTATCTGTGGTCGCCGGGGGGTGGCCCGTCCGTCCACGCTATCCCCCGACCCGGCCCGCCCAGGTCGCGCTGCTGGCGGATGGGCTGCGCGCCCCAGCGGCGGGTCTGAGACCCGCTCCTACACTCACTGCCTCCCGTGGTCGGGCATCAGCGCGTGCTTAACGGTCTACGGCCGGCGCCCGGCGCGCGCCGCCGGTCAGGCCACCCCCAGCGCCGCGCGATAGACGGCGAGCGTGGCCTCGGCACACAGCGGCCAGGTGTAGGATGCCGCGTGGGCGCGGCCCCGGCGCGCCAGGTCCGCACGTAAACCGGGGTCCGGCAGCAGGCGGGCCAGCGCCGCGGCCCAGGCTGCTTCGTCGCCCGGGTCGACCAGCACGGCCGCGGAGGCGGCGACTTCGGCCACGGCGGGCGTGGTTGAGGCGAGGACGGGCGTGCCGGCGGCCATGGCTTCCAGAGGGGGCAGCCCCTGGCCCTCAAACAGGGTGGGGTACACCAGCAGCGTGGCGCCGGCATAGAGCGGCGGCAGGTCGGCGGCCGGGACATGCCCCAGCAGGCGAATCCGCGCCCGGACCGGCGAGGCGGCGATCGCCGCCAGCAGTTCGTCCGCCCCGGGCATGCCGGGAGCGGGCTGGCCGGTCAGCGCCAGGACGGTCGCGTGATCCGCGCCGGCCGCACAATAGCGCGAAAAGGCGCGCACGAGCAGGGCGAGGTTCTTGCGCCGCACCAGGGCCCCGCTATGCAGCAGATACGGCCCCTGGTGGAGCCCATAACGCACCCGCACCCGGGCGATCGTGGCCGGCGGCACGGGGGCGAAGAACGCCGCGTCGACGCCGCTGGGCACGACCCGGATGTTCCGCGCCGGCACCCGGTAGGTGCGCACGAGATCCGCCGCCGTGCAGCGCGAGAGCGCGATCACCCGGCGGGCGCGGCGCAGGCTGAGCGGCACGAGCGTTTCGATCACCAGCCGCCACGCCGGGTCGTAATCGCCCGGGTTGTGGTGGTAGATCAGGTCGGGAAAGGTCAGGACCAGACGCCCGGGGCCCCAGAGCGGGCCGACGAAGGCCGTGCTATGCACCAGGTCCGGGCGGTAGGCGCCCAGGCGCAGCGGCAGCCAGCCCTGCGTGGCCAGCGGGTTCTCCAGGGCCCAGTCGCGGA